>NZ_JASDDD010000013.1:0-88671 GCF_030407555.1 Curtobacterium sp. APC 4022 | reverse complement strand
GCGAGCGCCACGGCAGCACCGGCTCCCGGTGCCGGCGGCGACGCCGACGGCGGCGACGCCGACGGGTCCGGACAGGGCACCGGGAACGGCGGCGGCGTCACGAACCCCGTCAGCGTCGACTTCGGCACCGTCACCCAGCAGGGCATCGCGGCGGCCGGAGGCGGCAAAGTCGTCTCCCTCACCGGGTCGGGTGACCTCTGGACCGTGGTCGTCGCCGGACCGGACGGGTCGCTCACGCAGTCCGTCGTGTCCGCCACGCTCGGCCGGGTCACGTCCGGGCCGTTCCCGAAGGACTCCGACGCCGCGACGAAGACGGCGAACGCAGCACGCGCCGCCGGCCTGCGGGTCGACGCGAACGCGGCAGCGGCGAAGGCGATCGCGGCCGTCCCGGGCAGCTCACTCCGCAGCCTGCAGCTCGGCGGCAGCGGTTCCGCACCGGTGTGGACCGCGACGGTCGCCGCCGGTGGAGCCACCCGTATCGTGACCGTGGACGGCGTGACGGGCGCGGCCCGGGCCTCCTGACCGGCAGATCGTCTTGGTGGCCGGCGGCCGCCCCGCCCACCGGCTGGGGGCGCTGTTGCCGGGGGGGGGCGATCGTGGCGGCGCGTCGGGCCGGACGCCCTCAGCGTGCGTCGCGGAGCGCCTGCGCCTTCCGCTCGACGGCCTGCTCGAGCTCGGCCGCGTACTCGGCCAGGCGGGTCGCGACCGTGAGCTCCGAGCTGCCGATGATGCGGGCCGCGAGCAGTCCGGCGTTCGCCGCACCGTTGATCGCCATCGTCGCGACCGGGATGCCCGCGGGCATCTGGACGATCGACAGCAGTGAGTCGAGGCCGTCGAGGCGGGCGAGCTGCACCGGTACCCCGATGACGGGCAGGGTCGTCACCGAGGCGACCATGCCGGGCAGGTGGGCGGCCCCACCGGCGCCGGCGATGACGACGCGGATGCCGCGACCGGCGGCCTCACGGCCGAAGCGCATCATCTTGTCCGGGGTGCGGTGCGCCGACACGACGTCCGCCTCGTAGGGGATGCCGAGTTCGTCGAGGACGTCGGCGGCGGCGCGCATGGTGGGCCAGTCCGAGTCGGAACCCATGATGACGGAGACGAGGGGGGCGGGAGCGGAGCTGTCGGTCACCCTGTCGAGCCTAGCGGCGGGCAGCAGCAGTGCGTCTGGTCAGCGGACCGTGACCGTGCGGCAGCCGAGCGAGGCGTCCCCGCCCCGCCCGAGCCCGGTCGCGGTGACGCACACGGTGTGCCGGCCCGACGCCACCGCGAGGGTCCGTGCGTACCCGTGTGCCGCCCCGCCGCCGTAGGCGCGGCCGATGTCGGGCCGGGAACCCGATGCCGCGATGCCCGTGGCACCCCGACCGTCGACCCGGACGGTGACGGTGACGGGGGTCGCGACGGCGTCCCGGTCGAAGGCCCACCCGGAGACGGCCACGCGACGCTTCGCGGGCGACGTCACAGCGTCCACCCGCCCGACCGGGGCACTGGCGGCGATCGTCAGGGTCCGGCACGCCGACGTCGGTGCGATGGTGCCCGCCGTGCCGCCGGGCGCGACGTCGGACACGACCGCACACACCCGGTGGATGCCCGCCGGACCGGGGACGACGGCCTGGAACCCGTGCGCCGCGCCGGCACCCGTGGTCCGTGCGACGTCCGGCCGGTCGAGGCCCGCGGTCGGCGAGGCGACGACTCGATCGTCGACGGTGACGTCCACCCGGAGTGCCCGCGCGGGCACGTCCGTGTCGACCGCCCAGCCGCGGACCGCGATGCCCGCCGGTGCTGCGGTGGCCGACTCGAGCGTCACGCGCGGGGCGGCCGACTGCTGGCGCTTCGGCGCCGGGGTCTGCGGCGCCGGGGTCTGGGGAGCCGGGGTGCCGAGCGCGGCGTTCGCGACGAGGCTCTGCGCGTACGCGGAGTACCAGTTCCCGGCCCGCGGTCCCCCGTTGCAGGTGCCGTCGCTCGCGCCGGGCGTCTTCACCCAGAGCAGGGCGTCGAGCGCGGTGCCGTCGGTGGCGACCCGGGGCGTGGTGCCCAGGCCGGCGCCCGGGGCGTTGCACCAGGTGCCCCGCCAGCCGGTGCCGTTCCGGGAGGTGTCGATCACGTAGTGCGAGCCTCCGGTCAGCGCGGAGACACGCTGGGCGTACGCCTGCTCGGCGGCGACCGGGTAGTAGTTCGCGACGTTGGTGGAGAACCCGCGGGCGGACTGCACGCCGGCCTTCGTCAGGCGTTCGGCCATCGTGGCGGCCGGCACCCAGTTGGAGTTCCCGGCGTCGAGGTACGCGGGGACGCCGGCAGCGGTGAAGGCGGCGACCTCGCGCGAGAGGATCCGGTAGCGCTGCTGGTCGAGCGAGCCGGTGCAGGCGCTGTTGCTGAGCATCGCGAGCGAGTCCGGTTCGACGACGATCACCGCACGCTTGCCGGCGACGAGTGACACGACCTGGTCCACCCAGCGGTCGTAGGCGCTCTCGTCGAACCCGCCCGCCGAGTACCCGCCGCAGTCGCGCTGCGGGATCGCGTACGTGACGAACACCGCGGTCGTGCCGGTGGCGGCCGCACCGTCCGTGGCGGCGGTCACGGTCTTGGTCAGGGTCGTACCCTGCGTCCACTCACCGAGCCACGTCGCGACCGGGTAGCGGGCGATCGTGCTGGCGGCAGCGGCGCCGGCCGGGTCGCTCGTCGCCAGGGCTGCGGCGGCCTTCGCGGCCTCGCTCGTGGGCGGGTTGTACTGCCCGCGGCCGAAGACCTGTGCCGCCGTCCGTGCGCGGAGCTCGGTCGGCGTCGCGGCGGAGGCCGGGGTCGCGTCGATACCGGACACGACGAGTCCGGCCGTCACGACGGCGGCGACGAGCCCGACGGCGAGCGCCCTCGTCGTGCGGAGTGCGACGGCGCGCAGTGCAGTTGCACGCGGTGCCGTCGTGCGCCGTGCCGTCGTCGAGGGCAGTGCCGTCGTCGAGCGCAGTGCCCTGGTCGTGCGCATGTGTGGTCCCCCGGGGAGTCAGCGTGGTCAGCCTCCCCATGGCACCACGCGCACCCGCAGCGCACCACCCGCCAGTCCGGGTGCCACCCGACGAGGTGGCACCCGGACCCGGTGGACGTCAGTCGTCGAAGTGCGCTGCCGCAGCCCGGGCGCGGTACACCACGTCGTCCACGTCGTCGCCGGTCACGGTGACGTGGCCGATCTTCCGACCGGGGCGCGGCGCCTTGCCGTAGAAGTGGTACTTCGCTTCCGGGAACGCCGCGAGCGCTGCCGGGTACCGCCCGGCCAGGTCGCCGTCGGCCGGTCCGCCGAGCACGTTCACCATCACCGCGACCGGGGCCGTCGCACCCGTCGCGCCGAGCGGCAGGTCGAGCACGGCACGCAGGTGCTGCTCGAACTGGCTCGTGGTCGAGCCGTCGATGGACCAGTGCCCGGTGTTGTGCGGTCGCATCGCGAGTTCGTTGATGAGGATGCGCTCGTCGTCGGTCTGGAAGAGCTCCACCGCCAGTACCCCGGTGACGCCGAACTCCTCGGCGACGCGGACGGCGATCGCCTCGGCCAGGTCGGCGATCCGACCGGCGCTCGAGGGTGCGGGGGCGATGACCTCGGCGCACACCCCGTCACGCTGGGTGGTCTCGACGAGCGGCCAGGCGACGATCTCCCCGGAGGGCCGACGCGCGACGGACTGCGCGAGCTCGCGGGTGAAGGCGACGAGCTCCTCGACCAGGAGGGCCTGGCCGCCGCCGACCTCGGCCACCGCGGTGAACCAGTCCTCGACGTCGGCCGGGTCGGTGACGACGCGGACGCCCTTGCCGTCGTAGCCGCCTCGAGGGGTCTTGACGACCGCGCGTCCGCCGTGCCCGGCGAGGAAGGCGCGGAGTTCGTCCGCGTCGTGCACGGCGGCCCAGTCCGGCACCGGCAGTCCGAGTTCGCTGAGCCGACGGCGCATCGTGATCTTGTCCTGCGCGACCGCGAGCGGCTCCGGGCCCGGGCGGACCGCGACGCCGGCGTCGACCAGTGCGGCCAGGACGTCCTGCGGCACGTGCTCGTGGTCGAAGGTCACGACGTCGACGTCCCGTGCGAACGCCAGGACGGTCTCGGCGTCGTGGTAGTCGCCCTCGGCCGTCGCGGCGATCGCCGCCGACATGCCCGGCCCCTCGGCGAGGACCCGGATGTCGAGGCCGAGTTCCACCGCCGCGGGCACCATCATCCGTGCGAGCTGGCCGCCGCCGATGACCCCGACACGCAGCGCCATGGTCAGCGTCCCATGCCGTGGTACGCGAAGCCCGCGGCACGCCAGGCCTCGCGGTCCAGGCAGTTGCGACCGTCGATGACGACCGGGTTCGCGACGGCAGCGGCGACGGTGGTGGCGTCGAGTTCGCGGAACTCGTTCCACTCGGTGAGGACGAGCACGATGTCCGCGCCGGTGACGGCCTCGGTCGCGGACTCGACGTAGTCCAGCTCGGGGTGCAGTCGGCGTGCGGTGCCGATCGCCTCGGGGTCGTACGCGGCGACCTCGGCTCCGAGCTCACGCAGGCGTGCGGCGATGTCGAGCGACGGGGAGTCACGGACGTCGTCGGAGTTCGGCTTGAACGCGAGCCCGAGGACCGCGACGCGCTTGCCGGTGACGTCCCCGCCGAGGGCCTGGGTGGTGAGCTCCACGACGTGGGCACGACGGCGGAGGTTGATCGCGTCGATGTCCGCGAGGAACGCGAGCGACTCCCCCACGCCGAGCTCGTCGGCACGGGCCTGGAACGCGCGGATGTCCTTCGGCAGGCAGCCACCGCCGAACCCGAGGCCGGCGTTGAGGAACTTCCGCCCGATGCGGGCGTCGTGACCGATGGCGTCGGCGAGCGCGGTGACGTCGGCGCCGACGACCTCCGCGATCTCGGCCATCGCGTTGATGAAGGAGATCTTGGTCGCCAGGAAGGCGTTCGCGCTGACCTTGACGAGTTCGGCGGTGGCCAGGTCGACGACGAGCCGGGGGGTGTCGTCGGCGAGCGCGACGGCGTAGACCTCGTCGAGGGCCGCGACGGCCGCGTCGCCCTCGGGTCCGGCGGGCACGCCGTAGACCAGGCGGTCCGGCGCGATGGTGTCCTGCACGGCGAAGCCCTCGCGGAGGAACTCGGGGTTCCAGACCAGCGTGGCACCGGGGACGGCCGCGCTGACGTCGGCGGCCAGGCGGGCCGCGGTGCCCACCGGCACGGTCGACTTGCCGACGACGAAGTCACCGGCGGACAGGTGCTCGGTGAGCGAGGCGACGGCCGCGTCGACGTACTTCAGGTCGGCCGCACCGGTCGGGCCCTGGGGTGTGCCCACCGCGACGAAGTGGACGCGGGCGCCGGCGACCTCGGCCATGTCGGTCGTGAACCGGATCCGGCCGGAGGCCAGGGCCTCGGTCAGGATCTCGGGCAGACCGGGCTCGAAGAACGGTGCTTCGCCCGCCGCGAGTCGTTCGATCTTCCCCGGGTCGACGTCCACCGCGACGACGTCGTGTCCGAGCTTGGCCATGGAGGCGGCGTGGACGGCACCGAGGTAACCGCAGCCGATGACAGAGATACGCACGGGACGACGGTACCGGGTCGTCGCCGGGTCCACGAGACGGTGAACCGCAAGAACCGCGGCGGTTCTCCGCAGTGTGGCCGGAGCGGCGGCGGCCCGAGCCGTCAGCGGTCGTGTCGTGCGGTGCCGCGGACGATGTCGTCCCAGTCGGGTTCGCGGTGTCGACGACGGGCCTCGTGCGCCTCGACCAGGTCGTGCAGCACGGCGACGACGAGGTCCGCGTGCGGCACGTCGGCGAGCACGAGCGCCGGGTCGTCGCCGGGGAACACGAGCACGTCACCGGACCGGAACAGCCCCTGGGCACCCTGCCGTCGCACGGTGACGTCGTACCCACGGGAGTGCAGGAGCTCACGCCGGGTCCGGGTGCCGAGTCCGTGCGAGACGACGAGTCGCCGGGTGGTCACGACGTACCGCTCGGACATCCACCGCAGCAGCGGCACCAGCCCGCCGACGAGCACGAGCACGACGACGAGGACCGCGACGACGACGTTGAGCCAGGCGAGCTCCGCGCGGAACACCCCGAAGCCGAACCCACCGGCGGCCGCGACGAGGACGACGAAGACCGCGGGCCGGACGAGACGTCGGGCGTGTGGCCGGAGCCGGGCGACGACGAGCTCGGGGGCAGGCTCGTCGGTCATGGGCTCATGCATAGCGCAGGTGGGTGACGTCCCCGACCGCGACGCCCCTGGAGGCACCGGTCCGGTCCCGGATCGTGATGCGGCCGTCGTCGTCGACGCCGGTCGCGTCGGCCTCGACGGTGCACCCGTCCGGCAGTTCGAGCCGGACCCGCTGGCCGACGGTCCCGCACACGGCACGCACGTGGGAGCGGACCGCGTCGGCAGCCGCACCACCGGCGACCAGCCCGGCCACGGCCTCCTGGAGGCCCGTCCAGAAGCCCGTCAGGACGGTGTCGGCGAGTGCCGTGGCCGGTCCGGTCGCACCGGCGACGAGCAGGGAGGTCGCGGTCGGGGTCGGCAGGTCCGTGGCGGGGATGGTGAGGTTCACACCGACCCCGACGACGACCGACCCGTCGGCGGCGACCTGGCAGAGCACGCCGCTGACCTTCCGGCCGTCGACGAGCACGTCGTTCGGCCACTTCACGAGCACGCGGTCGTGGGCGGTGTCGAGCGCGCCGGCGACGGCGTCGCGGACCGCAGCGCCGGCGACGAGCGGCAGCCAACCCCGGTCGCGCGGGTCGAGGTCCGCCCGCACCAGCACGCTGGCCGCCAGGGTCTGGCCGGCCGGGGCCACCCAGGAGCGGTCGAGGCGTCCGCGACCGGCGGTCTGCTCGAGCGTCACGACGACGCTGCCGGAGGCGCGGTCCGGGGCGTCGCGGAGCAGGTCCGCGTTCGTCGACCCGGTCATCGGGAGCACCGTCATCGTCGCTCCGGCGCCCTCGACGGCGGCGCGGGCGGAGGCGAAGTCGGGCGTGACCGGTGTGGACATGCACGCAAACCTACGGCCCGGAACCGTGGGGGTCCTCCAACGGGGCCGTCCTGCACCGCCGGTAGGGTGATCGGGTGACCACAGGAGACACCCCCGATCTCTCGACGACCGCCGGCCGGCTCGACGACCTCCGCGTGCGCTACCACGAAGCCGTGACCGCCGCAGGCGAGACCGCGATCGCGAAGCAGCACGCCAAGGGCAAGACGACGGCACGCGAGCGGATCGAGCAGCTGCTCGACCCGAACTCCTTCGTCGAGCTCGACGAGTTCGTCCGGCACCGCACCCACGCCTTCGGCATGGACGCCAAGCGGCCCTACGGTGACGCGGTCGTCACCGGCTTCGGCACGATCCACGGCCGCCAGGTCGCCGTCTACGCGCAGGACTTCACCGTCTTCGGCGGCTCCCTCGGCGAGGTCGCCGGCGAGAAGATCATCAAGGTGATGGAGCACGCGCTGAAGACGGGTGTGCCGATCATCGGCATCCTCGACTCCGGTGGCGCCCGCATCCAGGAGGGCGTGGTCGCCCTCGGCAAGTACGGCGAGATCTTCCGGCTCAACACCGCGGCCTCCGGGGTCATCCCCCAGATCTCGATCGTGATGGGCCCGGCCGCCGGCGGCGCGGTGTACTCCCCCGCCCTCACCGACTTCGTGATCATGGTCGACAAGACCAGCCACATGTTCGTCACCGGGCCGGACGTCATCAAGACCGTCACCGGCGAGGACGTCGGCTTCGAGGAGCTCGGCGGTGCCCACACGCACAACGCCGTCTCCGGTGTCGCGCACTGGTTGGCCGAGGACGAGTCCGACGCGCTCGACTACGCCCGGTCGCTGATCGGGTTCCTGCCGGACAACAACCTGTCCGACGCCCCGGCCTACGACGTCGCCCCCGAGCTCGAGACCACCGACGCCGACCGTGAGCTCGACGTCGTGATCCCGGACTCCACGAACCAGCCCTACGACGTCACGCAGGTCATCGAACACGTCGTCGACGACGGCGAGTTCCTCGAGGTGCAGCCGCTCTTCGCGCCGAACATCATGATCGGCTTCGGTCGGGTCGAGGGCCGGACGGTCGGCATCATCGCGAACCAGCCGCAGGCGATGGCCGGCACGCTGAACATCGACGCCGGCGAGAAGGCCGCACGCTTCGTCCGGTTCTGCGACGCGTTCGGCATCCCGATCCTGACCCTGGTCGACGTCCCGGGCTACCTGCCCGGCACCGACCAGGAGTGGACCGGTGTCATCCGTCGTGGCGCGAAGCTCCTCTACGCCTACGCCGAGGCCACCGTGCCCCTCGTCACCGTCATCACCCGCAAGGCCTACGGCGGCGCGTACATCGTGATGGGCTCGAAGCAGCTCGGTGCCGACATCAACCTGGCCTGGCCGACGGCGGAGATCGCGGTCATGGGCGGCCAGGGCGCGGTCAACATCCTGTACCGCAGCGAGATCAAGCGTGCCGAAGAGGCCGGTGAGGACGTCGCCGCGGTCCGCACGAAGCTCGCGAACGAGTACACCTACAACGTCGCGTCGCCGTACCTGGCGGCCGAGCGCGGGGAGCTCGACGGGATCATCCAGCCGCACGCCACCCGCGTGTCGGTCATCAAGGCCCTCCGGGCGCTCCGCGGCAAGCGCGCCAGCCTGCCGCCGAAGAAGCACGGGAACATCCCGCTGTGAGCCCCCGTCACGCTGCCGCCGTCCCGGCCGACGCCCCCGCGTCGGTCTCGGACGTCCGGGTCGTCGGCGGCCACCCGTCGCCGGAGGAACTGGCAGCCGTCATCGCGGTGCTCCAGCGTCAGGCCGACGAGGCCGCAGCGGCCGGACGGGCCCAGGCGGAGACGTCACCCCGGGACGGTTGGACCCGGTCGGCACGGGGCATGCGCGAGCCGCTCCAGCAGGGCGCCTGGAGCCGGTCACTCCGCTGACCTGAGCTGCTCGCGACGCGGCGTTCCGGTACAGCCTCGGTACCGGTCCGGCACCCGCTCGGCCATGTCAGGCCGCTGTACCCCGTTCGATACCGCCCGGTGTCGACGTCGCCATCGGGCGGACGCACCGTTCGGTCTCCCCTCGCTCGGGGGGCGTGCAGCCGGAGAACTGTCGCAGATCCGTGGAATTGTCCCCCGAAATGACGACTGACACCCCCCGGTGCTGTTGGCATCATTGTCTGTGTTCGGTGTTCTTCGTTGAAGTGCATCGCCGGTCGGTGGCCGACTAGGGTACGAAGCCACCACCGTGACGAGTCAGGGCGATATTCGGGTTGTCGCTCTGACTCGGGTTGAGAACGGGCCGGTCGGTAGCTCCGACCGGCCCGTTCCCCGTTTCCGGGGCTGTGGTCGTCTCGGGCCGTGCCTGTCTCGGGCCGTGCCTGTCTCGGGCCGTGCCTGTCTCCGGCCGTGCTCCCGACGGCGCTCAGGCGCGGGCCGCGTACCGGTCGATCTCGAGCCACAGCGCGACGGAGTCGTCCTCGCCGTCGTCGTCGTCCTCGTCCGCAGTCCCGAGTGCCGCGGACTCGCTCTCGGCCGCGTCCAGACGCAGCCCCACCACGGTGACCGCGGCGTCGGCGTTGTCCGGCACCGTCCGGACGATCACGTTGTCGGCGTCCGCCTCGTACGCGCGACGCAGCGCCTCGGCGAGTTCGGCGTGCACGCGCTCCTGCTCCACCGTCTCCAGGTCGTCCAGCCCGCCGTCGTCGTGCAGCTGCACGACCGCACCCCGACGACGGAGGCGCATCACCTCGGCGCGGACGTCGTCGGACAGCAGGGAGCGGCCGCGGATCTCGTCGCGGATCGCCTGCTCCAGGTGCAGGCTCTCGGCACGCTCGTCGTCGCTCAGGCCGCCGCAGGTGTCGATGATGCGCTGGAGCATCGGCCGCGCCATCCGGGTCGTCTGTCCGAGCCGGACCTGCCGCTCGGACACATGCGCGTCCTGCGCCGCCTGCCAGTCCACGGTCTCCTGCTCGGCCCGGACGAAGTCGCGGGTGATCCGGGTGGCGTGGCTCATCGCGATCGCGAACCCGGTGGCGACCGACAACCAGATCACGTTGCCGAGCGCACCCAACTCGCCCAGTGCCTCCAGGCCGGCCCAGCTCACCGAGTGGACCGTGCAGAAGGCGACGCCCACCCAGGCGAAGCGTCCGCGTTGGCGGACGGCCAGCACGACCATCAGCGTGCCGACGGCGGCGATCCACCACGTGGCGTAGGTCGGCGCGACTCGGAGGTCGACGACGGTCGAGCAGACGATGGGCATCACGACGGCCGTGGCGAGCGCGAACCAGGCGACCCACACGGGCAGCACCGGACCGCGCACGAACAGCGCGAGGGCGGTCGCCGCGGCGTAGAGGACCATGCAGGCGATGACCGGCGCGGCCTTCGACGGCGCGCCGGGCAGCGTCGTGACCGCGAGGACCAGGTGCAGCAGGGAGAAGAGCGCGGCGAGTCCGGTCGCGACGCCCGCGGGGATCGAGGCCCTCATGCGTGTGCCTCGGGCTCTCCGGAGCCGGTCCCGATCTCGGGCCGGACGACGTCGCGGTCCTCGGAGCCGAGTGCCGGCCAGCGGAGCACGATGCGGGTCCCGGAGCCGGGGGCGGTCCGCAGGTCGGCCTCGCCCTCGGCGGCGGCCATCCGCTCGATGATCGAGCGGCGGACCCCGAGGCGCTCGGCCGGCACCGCGTGCGCGTCGAAGCCGGCGCCGTCGTCGGCGACCTCCACCTGGACGCTCGATCCGTCCACGATGATCGTGAGCCACCGCGAGACGTCGCCGCCGGCGTGCTGGACGCTGTTCACGGCGGCCTGGAGCGCGGCCGAGGCGATGGCGTCCGCGGCGGAGAACGGCAGTCCCGGGCCCGTCACGGGGGCGCTCCGGACCTCGACGGGCGCACCGAGGGACGTGACGGAGGCGACGATCCGGTCCCGCAGGACGTCGAACGGCACCACCTGGTCTTCCCCCGGGCCGTCGGCGGCCGCGGCGGCGAGGTGGTCGATGGCGTTCCGTGCCATCCGGGCGGCGAGGGTCTTCGCGTCCGGGGTGTCCGCACGGGCGGCGGACAGCAGCGTCGTCAGCACGCTGTCGTGCACGATGGCGTCCACCTGGACCCGTTCGACCTCGGTCGCGTGCTCGCGGATGGCCCGCGAGTACCGGCGGACCGCGGTGGCCTGGGCGGCGTCCACCGCGGCTGCGGCCCGGCGGAGCACCACGATGAGGACCAGCGCCGCGATGCCGAGCACCGCGGTGTAGGCACCGTCGAGGAACGCACGCTGCAGGCTCGCCCCGCCGCCGGCCGGCGAGAGCCGCAGCACGACGTAGATGATCGGCACGAGGGCGTTGTAGACCGCGGCACGCCACGTGGCGAAGCTCAGCGAGGCGGCGATCGTGCCGACGTTGCAGAGCCACCACGGCCAGGGGACCTGGTCACCCGGCAGTCCGTCGTGGACCGTCAGCGGGAAGGTCAGCAGCGCGACGAGGAACAGCAGCGCACAGACGGCCTGTGCCACCTGCGACCACCGCTGTGCGATCGCCGAGATCCCCACCGCGACGAGCGAGAGCGCCATGGTGATCGCCGCTGCCGGAGCCCAGAACGCGTCGAGGTACGGCAGCTGTTTGATGAGCCCGGGGACGTTCACCGCGCCGAACCCGATCGCGGCGATCGCCATCAGGATCGTGAAGGCCCGGTCGAGCGACGCCTGCGTGATCGTGGCGCGGACCGACCGCGACGGGTCCGCCCAGCCGGTGCCCCGGATGTGGCCGGCGCCACCGACCGGGGACGCCGGACGCCGGGCCGCTGCGGGCCCGGCGTCCGGCGCTGCGTCAGTGGTCACGAGGACCGTCCGACGCGCAGTTCCTCAGCGACCATCGCCGTCGGGGTCGATGCCCGAGTCGAGACCCGGCAGGATCCCGTCCTCGACGGCCCGTCGCAGCAGGTCGACCTTGGTCGGGGCGGGGCGACCCACCTCGACGTACTTCACGCGGATGCGGTCCAGGTACTCACGAGCGGTCGAGTACCCGATGCCGAGCTGCTGGGCCGCGAGCTTCAGCGGCAGACCCGATGCGTACAGATGCAGGATCTCGCGCTCGCGGCGCCCGAGCTGGGCCTTCGCGAAGTCCCGGTCGGCGTCGATGGCGCTCGCCCACTCGAGGTTGTTGAGCACGTCGCCCCGCGCCACCGTCGCGACGGCGGCCATCACGGTCTTCGTCGCGGACGACTTCGGGATGACGCCGGCAGCCCCCGCCGCCAGTGCCTCTCGGACGTTCGCGACCCGGTCGGCGATGCTGTGCACGAGGACAGCCGAGCCGGTGCCCTGCACGCCCTTGACGTTCTCGGTGACGGTCGAGCCGTCGCCCAACGACAGGTCGAGGACGACCACGTCGACCTCACGCCCACCGAGCTGGGCGATGTACTCCGGGACGCTCGCGGCGGTGAGGACCACCTCGAACCCCTCGTTCTGACAGGCGGCCTGGATCCCCAGTCGGACGGACTCGTGGTCGTCGACGATGGCGACCCGGACCGGCCGGGTCTCGAGACCGGCAGTCCCTGTCGTGCCGGTCGATGTGCTGGTGGTGGTGTCTCCCACGGTTGCCTCTCGTTCCGACGACGCGCCGGGCCCTGATCCCGGTTGCCGTCGTCACCCAGGATACCCAGGTCAGCCTCAGCTTCGTACCCCGCTGCGGAACCCGACGGGGGCGACCACCCGCCGGAGCTCAGCCGACCGGCACCAGGCGCGCCACGGCCTCCAGGTGGTGCGTGTGCGGGAACAGGTCGAAGGCGCGGAGGGCCTCCAGGCGGTACCCGAGGTCGGCGAACGTCGCGACGTCGCGGGCCAGGGCGACGGGGTCGCAGGCCACGTAGACGACCTGCGCCGGCTGCAGTGCCGCGATCGACACGACGACCTCGCGCCCGGCGCCGGACCGCGGCGGGTCGAGCACGATCGTCCCGGCCCGGAAGCGGTCGCGCTCCGGACGGGAGGCCGACTCGACCGTGCGGGACAGCCACCGGTCGACACGGCCCGTCTCGGCACGCGCGCCGATCCACTCGGACAGGTTCTCGAGTGCGTGCTCGGTCGCGCGGGTCGCGCTCTCGACGCTCGTCACGCGGGCGCGGGGTCCGACGACGTCGGCGAGGGCGGCGGCGAGCAGACCGACGCCACCGTAGAGGTCCAGGTGCTGGCCCTCCGGGTCGAGCCGGTCGCGGTCGACCAGGTCCTGCACGGCCGCGGTGAGGACGGCCGGCGCCTGCCGGTGGACCTGCCAGAAGCCGTCGTCGTCGACCGCGAACGTCCGCTCGCCGACGATCTCCTGCACGACGGTGGGGCGCTGCGCGTCGATGACCAGTCGGGCGCCGCCGGAGCCGCTCGGGCTGAGGACGTCGACGACCTCGGCACCGGGCATCGAACCGCGACCGAGCGGTGCCGACCCCTGCACGGTCGCGGTGGCCAGCGGCAGCGAGGTGACCGGGACGACGGTGTGCGAGCGGGCGGCGAAGGGTCCGGGCGTGCCGTCGGCGTCGACGTGCAGGCGGATCCGAGTGCGCCAGCCGAGGCCGTTCGCCTCGTCGTCGCCGGGCGCGGCCTCGACCACGACCGGCGCGCCGAGGACGGCGTCCAGGTCGATCCGGCCGAAGCGGGAGAACGAGTCGACCAGCACGTCGCGCTTGAGGGTCCGCTGGTGGGCCAGGGCGATGTGCCCGAACTCGGCGCCACCCGGACGGACCGCGGGGTCGCGGTCGAGGCCGGCCTCGGGCCAGACGTGGTCGACCCGGTGTTCGCTCGGTTCGAGGACCTGCACCGTGTCGGCGCGCCAGAACGACTTCTTCCGGTCCTCCGTCACCCGGGCCACGACCCGCTCCCCGGGGATCGCGTCCGTGACGAACACCACGCGCCCCTCGTGCCGTGCCACCGAGATGCCGCCGTGGGCGATCCCGGTGACGTCGAGTTCGAGCAGTGTGCCGACGGATTCACCCATGGTTCGATGTTCCCATGCGTCTGTACCTCGCGAGCACCTCCCCCGCCCGTCGCGCCCTGTTGTCGCAGTCCGGGATCGAGCCGGTGCTCGTCTCGCCGGGGGTCGACGAGGACGCCGCGGCCGCCGCCGAGCGGGACCGCCTGGGCCGCGACCTGACCGGCCCGGAGCTCGTGTCCCTGCTGGCGGCGGCGAAGGCGACGGCCGTCGCGGACGGCCTCGTCGGGCTCGCTGACGAGTCCGGCCTCGACGGCATCGTCTTCGGCGGCGACTCGGCCTTCGAGGTGGACGGCGTCCTCTACGGCAAGCCCCACGACCCCGAGGTCGCCCGGCAGCGGTGGCGGCAGATGCTCGCCGCGGGTGGCGGCACGCTGTGGAGCGGACACTGCGTCATCGACCGGCGCGTCATCGACGGTCGCGCCGGCGCCCGCTCCGTCGCCCGCTCCGTCGCAGAGGCGACCGTCTCGGGGACGGGAGGCGCGGTGCGGGCCGGAGACGAGCCTCCCGTCCGTCCCGTGGGTGCGCTCGCACTCGGCCCCGTCGCGCCCGGTGGGTCGGCGCTCGTCGTGGACGGCGACCGGGTGGTCGCGGTGGACAGCGCGGTGCTGACGTTCGCCGACGACATGACGCCAGCGGAGATCGACGCGTACGTCGCGACCGGTGAGCCGCTCGAGGTGGCCGGCGCGTTCACGATCGACGGGCGCGCCGCGGCCTTCATCACGCGCATCGACGGTGCCCCCTCGGCCGTCGTCGGCCTGTCGCTGCCGGTCCTGCGTTCGATGCTGCTGCGGGGGTTCGGCATCGCCTGGCACGACCTCTGGGCGCAGTAGTCGCGCTCGCACGCTGTAGACATCCACCTGCTGCCCACGGTGTTTCTTGTGGACGGCGGTCAAAACAGGACCTCGGCACACGAATACGCTGATGTTCCATGCCCCGCATCAGCAAGGTCCTCATCGCGAACCGCGGCGAGATCGCCGTCCGCATCATCCGAGCGGCCCGCGACGCGGGCAAGGCCTCGGTGGCGGTCTACGCCGACCAGGACCGTGACGCCCAGCACGCCCGCCTCGCCGACGAGGCCTACGCGCTGAACGGCACCACGAGCGCCGACACCTACCTGGTCATCGAGAAGATCATCTCCGTCGCCCGACGGTCCGGCGCCGACGCCGTGCACCCCGGGTACGGCTTCCTCGCCGAGAACGCCGACTTCGCCCGCGCCGTGATCGACGCCGGGCTGACCTGGATCGGCCCGTCGCCCGACTCGATCGAGCGCCTCGGCGACAAGGTCTCCGCGCGGCACGTGGCCGAGAAGGTCGGCGCGCCGCTCGCCCCCGGCACCATCGAGCCCGTGCAGGACGTGTCCGAGGTCATCGACTTCGTCGACCAGGTCGGACTGCCCGTCGCGATCAAGGCCGCCTTCGGTGGGGGTGGTCGTGGGCTCAAGGTCGTGCGCTCGCGCGACCAGGTCGAGGAGCTGTTCGAGTCCGCCACGCGCGAGGCCATCGCCGCGTTCGGGCGTGGCGAGTGCTTCGTCGAGAAGTACCTGGACAAGCCGCGGCACGTCGAGACCCAGTGCCTCGCCGACGAGCACGGCAACGTCGTCGTCGTCTCGACGCGTGACTGCTCGCTGCAGCGCCGCCACCAGAAGCTCGTCGAAGAGGCACCCGCGCCGTACCTGACCGAGGCGCAGCAGACGCTGCTCTACGAGTCGTCCAAGGCGATCCTCCGCGAGGTCGGCTACGTCGGTGCCGGCACCTGCGAGTTCCTCATCGGCGCCGACGGCACGGTGTCGTTCCTCGAGGTCAACACGCGTCTGCAGGTCGAGCACTGCGTCTCGGAAGAGGTCACCGGCATCGACCTGGTGCGCGAGCAGTTCCGCATCGCCGAGGGCGGCGCGCTCGACTACGCGGACCCGACCCCGCGCGGCCACTCCTTCGAGTTCCGCATCAACGGCGAGGACCCGGGCCGCAACTTCTTCCCCGCGCCGGGCCCCGTGCACGTCTTCAACGCGCCGTCCGGTCCGGGCGTCCGCGTCGACTCGGGCGTGGTCTCCGGCGACGTCGTCTCCGGCTCGTTCGACTCGATGCTCGCGAAGCTCATCGTCACCGGCTCGACCCGTGCAGAGGCACTCGAGCGCTCGCGCCGTGCCCTCGCCGAGTTCGAGGTCGCCGGCCTGCCGACCGTCATCCCGTTCCACCGCGCGGTCGTCGCGGACCCGGCGTTCGCCACGTCCGACGACGAGCCGTTCAGCATCTACACGCAGTGGATCGAGACCGACT
The DNA here is from genome assembly GCF_030407555.1 of Curtobacterium sp. APC 4022. NCBI lineage: Bacteria > Bacillati > Actinomycetota > Actinomycetes > Micrococcales > Microbacteriaceae > Curtobacterium > Curtobacterium sp. APC 4022. The sequence continues at coordinate 72,463 of NZ_JASDDD010000013.1, read as the reverse complement.
TCGTCAACGACATCCCGGCCTGGAGTGGCTCACCCGAGGAACTGCCGGCCCCGGCGTCCCGCGACACGGTCGTCGTCGAGGTCCAGGGCAAGCGCATCGAGGTGACCATGCCCGCCGTCGTCGGTGGTGGTACCGCCGGTGCCCGCCGTCCGGCCGGGCCGTCGGCTCCGCCGAAGCGTCGGTCCTCCGGCGTCAAGGGCGGCCGTGCTGCCTCGGGCTCCTCGGTCGCGTCGCCCATGCAGGCCACCGTGGTGAAGCTCGCGGTCGCCGAGGGTGACACCGTCGTGAAGGGCGACCTGCTCGTCGTCCTCGAGGCCATGAAGATGGAGCAGCCCGTCCAGGCGCACAAGGACGGCGTCGTCACCGGGCTGAACGCCCCCGTCGGCCAGACCGTCTCGTCCGGCCACGTCCTGCTCGAGCTCGCGTAGGGCCGCCGGCGCGCCTGGCCGCCGCGCCCGCCGCCCGGCGCCGATCGGCTCCGCACAACAGCAACCGCCCCGAACCACGGCTTCCCGTGGTTCGGGGCGGTTTCCGTTGTGCGACGCCAGCTGACGCCGGCCGGTGTCAGCGGATCCGGCGGAAGCGCCGGGCCTCGAGCGGGAGGCCCGTCCCCAGCAGCAGCGCACGGAGCCGAGCCGTGTCCTGCGTCTCGGGCCAGCCGAAGCGGCCGACCTGACGGACGTCCGGCACCCGGCGGAGTCGGTCCTCGCGGCGCTTCTCCTGGAGGAGGACGTCCTCGGCGGTGAGGCCGGCCGCGCGCATGGCCGGGTCCCGGTACTTGGCCGCACCGTCGAACTCGAGGACGACGCCGTGGTCGGGGAACCAGAAGTCGACCCGCGCCACGAAGCCGGCGGCATCGCGGAACTCCGCCTGCAGTTCCGGCCGCGGCGCTCCGAGTTCGTCGAGCGCCACCCGGGCGACCGACTTTCCCACCGATCCACCGCGGGCGTCGGCGAAGTCGATCGCGAACCGCGCCCGATCGCGGCCGTGCACGGCGCTCGAGGCATCGAGTCGTGCGCGGAGTGCCGCTCGGTCGACACCGCGGTGGAGCGCGACGTCGAGGACGGGCACGGAGCGCCGGAGCTCCTGCGTCAGCGCGATGTCGACGACGGTGCTGGACAGGTCCGACACCGCGCGCCCCGAGAGCGTCCGGGCGAGGCGCATCGGGCGGTTCTTGCCGGGGTGCTTCCGCAGCAGCCGGAGGGACTGGGACGTCTCGCGCTCGGGGTCGATCACGTCGACGACCTCGGGGAACTCGCCGCTCCAGGGCAGACCGTGCAGTGCGAGGGCGGACACGTGCGAGAGGACCAGGCGCGGAGCGACCAGCTCGTCGATCGCGTCGATCCGAGCGAGGTGCCGAACCCTCGCATCCGCCGCCCGCCAGCGATCGGCGTCGACGAACCGGCCGGGTGCGAGCCGGACGAGCGCACCCCGGTCGGCCGCTGCCGCGAGGTCCCGGCCCCGCCGGCCGGTGGGGTCGGCGCTCCCGCCCCTGATGATCTCCAGTCGTTGCATGTCGGCAGCTTCCGGCAGGACCACGGTGCCTGCGCGGCTCTTCCTGCTTGCTGTGGACAGCCTCCCGGCCGACCCCAGTCGTGCAGGAGTGCCGGTTCCGACGGGCGCAGCACAACGAGAACCCGCTCGAACCGCGCCATGCAGCGGTTCGAGCGGGTTCCTGTTGTGCGCAGCCGGTCGGCGCCGGCGGGCGGCGGCGGCGCGGGCCGCGGCGGCCGCGGGCGCGCCCTACGAGACCAAGGGGCGGACGGCGGCGGCCAGGCGGTCGGCCAGGGCCGACGCCTCGGCGGGGGTGGCCGCCACGGTGTCGATGTAGACCTTCACCTTCGGCTCGGTGCCGCTCGGGCGGACGATGACCCGGGCACCGCCCTCGAGGTCGAAGCGCAGGATGTCCGACGGCGGGAAGCCCTCCACCCCGTCGAGGAAGTCCGTCACGGACGCGATCGCGACGCCGCCGAGCTCCGTCGGCGTGGCGGTCCGGAGCGACGCCATGATCTCGCCGATCCGCGACAGGTCGTCCACCCGCGTCGCGACCTGCCCGGACGCGAACGCCCCGAACCGCTCGGCGAAGGCGTCGAGCTGGTCCGCGATGGTCTTGCCCTCGGCCGCCAGCTCGGTCGCGAGCGACAGCAGCTCGAGTGCGGCGGAGATGCCGTCCTTGTCGCGGATCACCTGCGGGTCGACCAGGTAGCCGAGGGCCTCTTCGTACCCGAACAGCAGGTCCGGCACGCGCGACACCCACTTGAACCCGGTCAGCGTGTCCCGGTGCCCGAGCCCGTACTGCTCGGCGACCCGGGCGAGGGCCGGCGAGCTGACGATCGACGCGGCGAGCACCCCGGTCACGCCGGCGTCGGCTGCACGGGCGGCGGCGCGCCAGCCGAGGAGCCAGCCGACCTCGTTGCCGGCGAGACGTCGGTACGAGCCGGAGCCGTCCGGGATCGCGAGAGCCAGACGGTCGGCGTCGGGGTCGTTGGCGATCACCAGGTCGGCACCGACCGCGACACCGCGGGCGATCGCCAGGTCCATCGCGCCCGGCTCCTCCGGGTTCGGGAACGAGACCGTCGGGAACGCACCGTCGGGCTCGATCTGCTCCGGCACCACGGCCGGCTCACGGAACCCCGCTCGCGCGAAGACCGCGCGGGCGGTCTCCCACCCGACGCCGTGCATGGCCGTGTAGACCACGGACGGCTGCGCGTCGACCGGGAGGGCCGGGGCCGGCACCGTCGCGGCCGTCGCGTCCACGTACGCCTGGACGAGCGACGCGTCGGCGACGGTGTAGTCCGTCGCCCGTTCGAGCGAGCGGATGTCGCCCGCTGCGACGTCGTCGATGGCCGCAGCGATCTCGCCGTCGACCGGCGGCACGATCTGCGAGCCCTCGTCGTCGCCGCCGAGGTAGACCTTGTACCCGTTGTCCCGCGGCGGGTTGTGGCTGGCCGTCACCATGACGCCCGCACCGACGCCGAGGTGCCGGACGGCGAACGCGACGAGCGGTGTCGGCAGTGCCGCGGGCAGCAGCGTGACGTCGAGGCCGAGGCCCCGCATGACCTCGGCGGAGTCGCGCGCGAAGACGTCCGAGTTGACCCGGCCGTCGTACCCGATGACGACGCTGCGGTCCCGCCCGGATTCGATGAGGAAGCGGGCCAGCCCCGCGGCGGCCTGCGTGACGACGACCCGGTTCATCCGCAGGGGGCCGGCGCCGAGTTCGGCACGGAGCCCGGCGGTGCCGAACTGCAGCCGGCCGGCGAACCGGGCGTCGAGTTCCTCGGTGTCCCCGGCGTCGACGAGCCGCTGCAGCTCGGCGCGGGTCTCGTCGTCGGGGTCCTGCTCGATCCAGGCCAGGGCGGTGTCGAGGACGCTCACAGTGCCGCCACCACGCGGGCGAGCAGGTCGGCGATGACCGGCTCGGCCTGCTTGCCGGCCTCGAGCACCTCGGTGTGGGACAGCGGCGTCTTCTGGATGCCCGCAGCCAGGTTCGTGATGAGCGAGAAGCCGAGGATCTCCATGCCAGCCTGCCGGGCGGCGATCGCCTCGAGCGCGGTGGACATGCCGACGATGTGGCCGCCGATCGCCTTCGCCATCTGGACCTCGGCCGGGGTCTCGTAGTGCGGGCCGCGGAACTGCGTGTAGACGCCTTCGTCGAGGGACGGGTCGACCGACTTCGCGACCGCACGGAGACGTGCCGAGTACAGGTCGGTCAGGTCGATGAACGTCGCGCCCTCCAGCGGGCTGTCGGCGGTCAGGTTGATGTGGTCGCTGATCAGGACCGGCGTGCCGGGCGTCCAGGTCTCCTTGATGCCCCCGGCACCGTTGGTGAGGACCATGACCGAGGCGCCGGTCGCGGCAGCCGTCCGGACGCTGTGCACGACGCGACGCACGCCGTGGTTCTCGTAGTAGTGCGTGCGCGCACCGATGACCAGCGCGTGCCGGCCGTCGGCGAGACGGATCGACCGGACGGTACCGGAGTGCCCGGGGACGGCCGAGGCGCTGAACCCGGGGACGTCCGCAGCGGGGATCTCGGAGACGGTCTCCCCGAGCAGGTCGGCGGCCTTGCCCCAGCCGGAGCCGAGCGTCAGGGCGATGTCGTGCCGCTCGATGCCGGACCGCTCCGCGATGACTGCGGCGGCGTCACGGGCGACGTCGAAGGGGTCGACGGCGGGGTCGTTCAGGGGGTTCTCAGTGCTGGGCATGCGCCGATCGTACCGGGCGGCAGATCAGCCGAGTGCCTTCTCCACAGCCGCCGTGATCTCGCTCTGGTCGAAGTGGTTCCGGATCACGATGACCTCGGCGTAGGTGGTCCCGATGGCCTCGACGAACTCCTGGCTGGTGAGGATCACGTTGGCGTCGTCGGAGACGTCCCGCACCGAGGCGACGTCGGCGGCGACGACCTCGGCCGTCAGCCCGAGCGCCGCCAGGGCCTTCTCGGCGTTCACCTTGAGGATCGCGCTGGCACCGATGCCGGCGCCGCAGATGGTCACGATCTTCACGTGGTGCTCACCCCCACGATGCTCCGGATCTGGTCCGCGCTGGTGGCCTCCGCCAGTCGCCTGGTGACGGTCGGGTCGTTGAACAGGTTCGCGATCGCGCCGATCGACTCGAGGTGCGTGCCGACCTCGGCCACGGCCAGGCCGAGGACGACTGAGACGGGGTCGTTGTGCGGGTGCCCGAAGACGACCGGTTCGGCGAGGGTGACGACCGCCAGCCCGTCGCGGAGCACGCTCGACCCCGGCCGGGCGTGCGCGAACGCCAGCCCGGGTGAGATCACGATGTACGCGCCGTGCTCCTCGACCATCGCGATCATGGCGTCGGTGTAGGCGTCGGTGGTCGAACCGGCAGCCACGAGGGCGTCGCCGACGCTCCGGAGCGCGTCACGCCACGACGACGCGGACGTCCCGAGGACGACGGCCGGGTCCGGCAGCGGCGGCAGGCCCATCGGCTCAGGCCTCCGCGTACCCGGCGGTGATCGCGGCGATGATCTCCTCGCGGTCCTCCAGCGGCAGGAAGGTACCGAGGGCGGCGTTGATCTGGAACGCGGCGAGGTCGTCGAGGTCGTAGCCGAAGGTGCCGGCCAGGAGCGCGAGCTCCTTCGACAGCGTCGTGTTGCTCATCAGGCGGTTGTCGGTGTTCACCGTGACCCGGAAGCCGAGCTGGTACAGGACGTCGAACGGGTGGTCGGCCAGGTCGTCACCCCACGCGGCGATGGCGCCGGTCTGCAGGTTCGAGGACGGCGAGACCTCGAGCGGGATCTCGCGGTCACGGACCCAGGAGGCCACCTCGCCCAGGGTGGCGAGCATCGAGCCGTCGCCGCCGTCGGTCAGGGCGACGTCCTCGAACACCCGGACGCCGTGGCCGAGGCGCAGCGCGTGGCCGTCGACGAGTGCCGACCGGATCGACGCCAGACCGTCCGCTTCGCCGGCGTGCACGGTGACGGGGAAGAGCTCGGAGGCCAGGTAGTCGAACGCTGCCTTGTGGTTCGACGCGGGGAACCCGGCTTCGGCGCCGGCGATGTCGAAGCCGACGACGCCGTGGTCGCGGTGGCGCACCGCGAGCTGGGCGATCTCCAGCGAGCGGTCGGCGTGGCGCATGGCGGTGACGAGCTGACCGATGCGGATGGACCCACCGGCGGCGTCGACCGCGGCTTCGATGCCGGCCTGGACGGCTTCCACCGTCTGGTCGAGCGTCAGCCCGCGCTGCAGGTGCTGCTCGGGCGCCCAGCGGATCTCGCCGTAGACGACACCGTCCGCGACGAGGTCCTCGACGAACTCCTTCGCGACGCGGGTCAGCCCGGCTTCGGTCTGCATGACGGCCGTGGTGACGTCGAACGTCTTGAGGTACTCCACCAGGGAGCCGGAGTTGGACTGGTCGGCGAACCACGCGGCCAGCTCGGTCGGGTCGGTGGTCGGCAGCTCGACGCCGTCGGTCGCGGCGAGCTCGATGATCGTCGCGGGACGGAGGCCGCCGTCCAGGTGGTCGTGCAGCGAGACCTTGGGCAGGTCGTTGATGACCGCCCCGGCGTCGGGCAGGCGGTGGATGGTGGCGGCGTCGCTCATGCGCCCAAGGCTATCGGTGGTCACCGACCCCCGCAGGGCGGGGCCGACAAACCCGTGGACGACGGACTGGAGGCTCCCCACAGGACGTGTGGGGAGCCTCCGGTTCCGAACGTGTGGCGGACGCCGCTACTGGATCCGCTCGCGCACGATCGGGCCGCGCTCCGGCGCGGACTCGCCGATCGACCAGGCACACTCGAGGGACTCGAGGGCCCGCTCGAAGCGCTCCGGTTCGTCCGTGTGCAGCGTCCAGAGTGGCTGACCGGTGGTGACCGTGTCGCCGGGCTTGACGTGCAGTTCGATGCCGGCGCCGGCCTGCACCGGGTCCTGCGCCCGCGCACGCCCGGCGCCGAGGCGCCAGGCCGCGATGCCGAACGGCAGTGCCTGCTGCGTGGCGAGCACACCGGACTCGGTGGCGGTGACGACGTGCGTCTCGGCGGCGACCGGCAGCGCGGCCGACGCGTCGCCGCCCTGCGCCTCGATCATGCGGCGCCAGGTGTCCATCGCGCGGCCGTCGGCGAGGGCGGCGGCCGGGTCGGCGTCGGTGACCCCGGCCAGCCGCAGCATCTCCTCGGCGAGCGACACGGTCAGCGACACCACGTCGGCAGGCCCGCCGCCGGCAAGCACCTCGACGGACTCGCGCACCTCGAGGGCGTTGCCGATCGTCAGGCCGAGCGGGACCTCCATGTCGGTGAGGAGGGCCGAGGTCGCGACCCCGGCGTCCTTGCCGAGGTCGACCATCGTCTGCGCCAGGAGCTTCGACTGCTCGAAGTCCGCCATGAACGCGCCCGAGCCGAACTTCACGTCGAGCACGAGGGCAGCGGTGCCTTCGGCGATCTTCTTCGACATGATGCTCGACGCGATGAGCGGGATGCACTCGACCGTGCCGGTGATGTCCCGGAGCGCGTAGAGCTTCTTGTCGGCCGGTGCCAGACCCGACCCGGCCGCGCAGATGACCGCACCGACGTCGGCGAGGATCTCGGACATGCGCTCGTTCGAGATCGCGGCCTGCCAGCCCGGGATCGACTCGAGCTTGTCGAGCGTGCCGCCGGTGTGGCCGAGTCCGCGACCGGACAGCTGCGGCACCGCGACGCCGAACGTGGCGACCAGCGGTGCGAGCGGCAGGGTGATCTTGTCGCCGACGCCGCCGGTGGAGTGCTTGTCGACCGTGGTCTTGCCGAGCGAACCGAACGACATCCGCTCCCCCGACGCGATCATCGCGAGGGTCAGGTCACGGATCTCGCGGCGCTCCATGCCGTTGAGGAAGATCGCCATCGCGAGCGCGGCCATCTGCTCGTCCCCGACGTAGCCACGCGTGTACGCGTCGACGAGCCAGTCGATCTCGGCGGTGGACAGCGTCCCGCTGGAGCGCTTCGTGCGGATGAGGTCGACGGTGTCGAACGGCTCGACGGCCATGGTCAGTGCTCCTGCTGGTAGGTCATGAGGGTGCGCGGCCCGAAGGCGTCGGGCAGGACCTCGTCGATGGTGCGGATGCCCGAGACCGTCTCGAGGAGCATGCCCTCGGTCGAGTGCTCGAACAGCAGCTGCCGGCAGCGCCCGCACGGCATCAGGGTCGCCCCGTCGCCGTCGACGCAGGTGAACGCGACGAGCTTGCCGCCGCCGGTCATGAACAGCTGCGACACGAGCGAGCACTCGGCACACAGGGTCACCCCGTACGAGGCGTTCTCGACGTTGCAGCCGGAGACGATCCGGCCGTCGTCGGTGAGCGCCGCAGCCCCCACCGGGAAGGACGAGTACGGCACGTAGGCGCGCCCCATCGCGGTGGTCGCGGCCTCCCGCAGGGCGGTCCAGTCGACGTCGACGGTCCCGTCGATCGCGGCGTCCGGGTCGGACGGGAGGCTCTGGGCCGGGTCCGTCCAGGAGGGCTCGCCGGTCGTCGGGTCGGTGGTGACCCCCTGGTCACCCGCAGCGTTCGTGTCGGTCATGTGGCGGGCCTCCCGGCTAGTTCTTGATGTACGGCTTGCCGGACGCCGCCGGGCCCCGCGACTGGCCCACCAGACCGGCCACCGCGAAGATCGTGACGACGTAGGGCAGCATCAGCAGGAACTCGCTCGGCACCGGCGAGTTGATCGCCCCGAGGGTGTTCTGCAGGTTCGACGCGAAGCCGAACAGCAGCGCGGCGAGCGTCGCCTTGATCGGGTCCCAACGGCCGAAGATGACAGCGGCCAGCGCGATGTAGCCCGCGCCCGCCGTCATGTCCTTCGTGAACGGACCGACCGCGTCGAGCGTGAAGTACGCACCACCGAGGCCGGCGATCGCACCGGCGAGCGAGACGTTCCAGAAGCGCGTGCCGGTGACGTTGATGCCGACGGTGTCCGCGGCCTCCGGGTGCTCGCCCACCGCGCGGAGGCGCAGGCCCCAGCGGGTCTTGAACAGCGCGAAGGTGACGACGGCGACCGCGATGTAGGCCAGGTAGACGATGACGGTCTGCTCGAAGAACACCGGGCCGATCACCGGGATCTGGTGCAGGACCGGGATCTCGATCTTCGGGAAGCGGATGCCGACGTTGAGCGTGGTCTCGGACGGCGAGAGCACCTGCGAGTACAGGAACCCGGTGAGCCCGGAGATGAACGCGTTGATGACCACACCGACGATGACCTGGTCGACGAGGTACTTGATGCTGAACGCCGCCAGGACGAACGACACGAGCACACCCGCGATGAGGGCACCGATCAGACCGACCCAGGCGGACCCGGTCAGCGAGGCGATGAGGGCGGAGGTGAACGCGCCGGCGAGGAACTGTCCCTCGATGGCGATGTTCACGACGCCGACCCGTTCTGAGATGACGCCACCGAGGGCACCGAACACCAGCGGGACGCTGAGGCCGATCGCGCCGACCAGCAGACCGGGCAGCGGGATCGTCTTGCCGGCGGCGGCCCAGGTGAGGAAGCCGACGACGAACACGACCGCGAAGACGCTCGTCAGCCACAGCGGCACCGGACGGAACCGGCCGACCAGGAAGAACGCGACGGCGGTGCCGAGCGACAGCAGGACGACGACGACCACGCCGGTCGCCAACGACGGCAGCCCGACGTTCGGCAGCTGCACGAAGTCGCCGGCGTTGGCCAGACGGAACGTGGTCGTGCCGCCACGACGGACGCCGAGGAACAGCACGGCGGCGAGCACCGAGAACACGGCGAACGCGATCGGTGCCTTCCAGCTGCGGGTGGTCTCGACCGCTCGGTCCGCGACGGGTGCGGCCGGGGCCGCGGTGGGGCTGAGGGTGCTCACGCGGCGACCGCCTTCCGCTTGGAGTTCTTCGCAGTGCGACGACGTGCGCCCGGCTGCGGGATCCGGAAGACCGCGCGGACGAGCGGCGGGGCCGCGATGAACAGGACGATGAGGGCCTGGATGACGCCGACGATGTCGATCGGGATGCCGTTGGCGGCCTGCATGGCGTAGCCACCGTTCTTCAGCACGCCGAACAGGATCGCGGCCCAGAAGGTGCCCCAGGGCTTGGAGCGGCCGAGCAGCGCGACGGTGATCGCGTCGAAGCCGATGCCGGCGTCGATGCCCGAGGTGAAGCCCGTCGTGACGGCACCCTCGACCTGGTAGGCACCGGCGATGCCGATGAGGGCACCGGAGATCACCATCACCCAGACGGTCAGCGCCGGGACGCTCATGCCGGCGACGCGGGCCGCGCGGGGGTTCTCGCCCACCGTGCGGAAGCGGAAGCCGAGCGACGACTTGTTCATGAGCCACCACACGACGACGACCGCGACCAGGGCGACGAGGAACCCGACGTCGATGCCGAACCGGGAGCCGAACAGCGACGGCAGGACCGCCGAGTCGCGGGTCGCGGGCGAGATCGGGTTCGGGCTGCCGCCGGCCTGCAGGAGGCCCGGGGTGCGGAGCATGAAGCTCACCAGGTACAGCGCGACGTAGTTGAGCATGATCGTCAGGACGACCTCGTTGGCACCGGTCCGGGCCTTGAGGAGTCCGACGATGCCCGCCCAGACCGCACCGCCGACGATGCCGGCCAGGATCGTCAGCGGGATGTGCACGATCGCGGGCAGGTCGAACGAGAACCCGACCCAGCCGGCGGCCGCGGCGGCCATCAGGACCTGCCCCTGCCCGCCGATGTTGAACAGACCGGTGCGGAACGCGACCGCGACGCCGAGGCCAGCGGCGATGAGCGGCACCGCGTAGTCGACCGAGCGCGTGATCGGGGCGATCGCGGTCGCGAACGACGGCGCACCGAAGTTGACGACCGAACCCTGGAACAGCGACGAGTACGAGCCGCCGACGGCCGTCCCGACCGCACGGAGCGTGTCGAGCGGGCGGGCGAAGAAGTACCCCGCCGCGGCCTGGACGTCCTTGTCGGTCAGGGCGATGAGGACACCGCTCGCGATGAGGGCCAGGACCACCGCGAGGACGGTGGTCAGGACCGAGCCGTTCACGATGCTGCGGAGCGCGTCGCTCCAGCGGCCCTCGCGGCGCTCGCTGTCGGTCGCCGAGTCGGTCATCAGGTGCGGGGCGCCGGTGACCTCCTGCAGACGGTCGTCGACGGCAGGGGTCGCGTCGGCGGGCGTCGCGGCGGCGGTCGTCGCGTCGGCGGTCGTCGCGTCGGCCGGGAGGCCCGTGGTCGCGTCGGTCTGTGCGGTGCGGTCCGACGGCGTGGTGCCGTCGTGCTGCGGCGTGGGGTCGCTCACGCGGCGAGCTCCGTTCCTGCGGGCAGTTCGCCCGCCATCATGAGTCCGAGGACGTCCCGGGGTGTGGACGCGGGGACGATGCCGACGATCGCGCCGCGGTACATCACGGCGATCCGGTCGGCGAGGGCGACGACTTCGTCGAGCTCGGTGGAGACGACGATCACCGGGACGCCGCTGTCGCGGGTCTCGACGATGCGCTTGTGGACGAACTCGATCGAGCCGACGTCGATGCCGCGCGTGGGCTGCGCGGCGACGAAGAGCCGCAGCGGGCGGCTGAGTTCGCGGGCAAGGACGATCTTCTGCTGGTTGCCGCCGGAGAGCCGACCGGCCGCGGTGGTGCGCCCGGGCGTGCGGATGTCGAACTCGGCGATCTTCTCGTCGGCGAAGGCGTCCCGCTCGGCGGCGCGGATGGTGCCGGCACGGACGAAGTCGGCGGAGTCGGCGCGGTCGAGCATGAGGTTCTCGGCGATCGTGAACTCCCCGACCAGGCCGTCCTCCTTGCGGTCCTCGGGGACGAACCCGACGCCGGCGTCCAGGATCTGCTTGACGCTGCGCCCGGTGACCTCCCGGCCGTCCAGGGTGATCCGGCCGGAGCGCACTGGCTCGAGGCCCATGATCGCCTCGGTCAGTTCGGTCTGGCCGTTGCCCTGCACGCCCGCGATGGCGAGCACCTCGCCCCGACGGACGGTGAACGAGACGTCGTCGACCAGCACCAGGCCGGTCGGGTCGGTGACGGTGAGCCCCTCGACGACCAGGGCGGCGTCGCCCGGGGTGGCCGGGGCCTTGTCGACGACCAGTTCGACGCTGCGGCCGACCATGAGTGCCGCGAGCTCGCTGTTCGACGCGGTCGGCGACGCTTCGCCGACGACCTTGCCGAGCCGGATCACGGTGATGCGGTCGGCGACCTCGCGGACCTCGCGGAGCTTGTGGGTGATGAAGACGATGGCGGTGCCGGCTTCGCGGAGCTGGCGCATGATGCCCATCAGCTCGTCGGTCTCCTGCGGGGTGAGGACGGCCGTCGGCTCGTCGAACACCAGCACGGAGGCGTCGCGAGACAGCGCCTTGATGATCTCCACGCGCTGCTGCACGCCGACCGGCAGGTCCTCGACACGGGCGTCGGGGTCCACGTCGAATCCGAAGCGCTCGGAGATCTCGCGGACGCGCTTGCGAGCACCCGCCAGGTCGAGGCGGCCGCCGAACGCGGTCTCCTCCTGCCCGAGCATCACGTTCTCGGCCACGGTGAAGACGGGGACGAGCATGAAGTGCTGGTGCACCATGCCGATGCCGGAGCGCATGGCGTCGCCCGGTCCGTCGAAGGCCTGGACGACGTCGTCGAGCAGGATCTCGCCCTCGTCGGCCTGGTACATGCCGTAGAGGACGTTCATCAGGGTCGACTTGCCCGCACCGTTCTCGCCGAGGAGACAGTGCACCTCGCCCGGTTCGACGGTGATCGAGATGTGGTCGTTGGCGACCAGGCTGCCGAACCGCTTCGTGATGCCGCGGAGTTCGAGCTTCATGTCGGTGAGTCTATTTCTGTCTCGGGCGTGCACGGGTCCCCGTGCGCGCGAGAACGCGGGCGGAGGAGTGCTCCCCCGCCCGCGTTCGTCGGACTACTTGACGGATGCCTCGGTGTCGACCTTGACCGAGCCGTCGATGATGCCGGCCTTGATCTTGTCGAGCTCACCCTGCAGACCCGAGTCGACCTTGGACTCGTAGTCGTGGAACGGCGCGATGCCGACGCCGTCGTTCTTCAGCGTGCCGACGTACGGCGTCTTCGAGAAGTCGCCCTTGGCGGCCTGCTCGACGACGTCCTTCGTGGCGGGCTTCATGCCCTTCTCGATCGAGGTGAAGGCGATGTCCTTGTAGCGGGGGTCGGCCTCGTAGAGGTCGCTGTCCGCGCCGATGAGGACGGAGCCGTTGTCGGCGTCCTTGATCGCCTCTGCGGCCGACTGGTAGATCGGGCCACCGACGGGCAGGATCACGTCGGCGTCCTGGTCGAGCAGCGACTGCGCGACCGACTTCGCCTGGGTGCCGGCCTCGAAGCCACCGGTGAAGGAGCCCTTCTGGCTCTTGACGTCCCAGCCGACGACCTTGACGTCCTTCTTCTTCTGCTCGTTGTAGTACGCGACGCCGTCCGCGAAGCCGTCCATGAAGATGGTGACGGTCGGGATCTGCATACCGCCGAAGGTGCCGACGGTGCCGGACTTCGAGTAGGACGCCGCCGCGTAGCCGGCGAGGAACGCCGCCTGCGAGGTGTCGAACGTGATCGGCTTGACGTTCTTGGCGTCGATCGAGTTGTCGTCGATGATCGCGAAGTCGGTGTCGGGGTTCGCCGCGGCCTGCTTCTTCGTCGAGGCGGCGAGGTTGAAGCCGACCGTGACGATGAGGTTGCAGTTCTGGTTGACGAGCTGCTGGATGTTCGAGTCGTAGACGGTCGCGTCCTTCGACTCGGCGTCCTTGTACTGGGCGCCCAGGTCGGAGGCGGCGTCCTTCATGCCCTCGAAGCCGAGCTGGTTGAACGACTTGTCGTCGAAGCCACCGGCGTCGGAGACCATGCAGGGCAGGAAGTCGGACTTCTTGGACGAGGTCGAGCTGGACGGTGCGGATGCGCAGCCGGCGAGCACGGCGACGGTGCCGACGAGCGCGAGACCGCTCATGGCGACGCGACGGGTACGAGATGACACGGGGGTTCCTCCGGGGAGATCGGGAGTCGACCCGGAGTCACTGCGCACCGGGCGATCGTCAGGACAGTACACGACCGGCCGGGCGGTACAGGACCGGTCCGGAGGCCCTCCGACATCGGTTACGCGATCGCGACCGCGTCGTAACGCGCCGGAAACGCGATGGCCCGATCGTGACCCCAGTTCGCGGGGTTTCGTGATGGAGCGCTACAGCCGGGCTCCGGTCTGGAGGATCGTGCAGGCATCCCCCACATCCGCCGGTCCGCAGGGTGGTTCAGAAGTCGTCGTCCGCGTCGCCGGGGAAGCACAGCGAGAGAGCCTGGACCGCGTACTGTCCGTCCGACACCGTCAACCGGATGGAGTCGGTCCGCCCGCCACCACGACCCACGATGGTCGGTCGGTCCGACGTCCCCCAGTGGTCGATCGTCATCCCCTGCTCTGTCCACCGGTCCTCGGTGTCGGTGACGTCCTGGGTCACGTCGCCGCTGGACGCGCGCGTGACGAGGTACCGCCACTTCGCACCCTGGTCGCCGTCGGGGAGCCGGCAGTCCTCCATGTAGTCGGGGCCGGTCCGCGGCTGCCACGTCCCACCGAGTCGACCGGTGACCGCCTCGACGGCGTCGACCATCTGCTGCTGCGCGACGTCCCGGTCGACGGCCGGGGCAGCGTGCTCGGACGTCGGTGCCGGTGCGGGGGCCGGGCCAGCCGCGGAGCAGCCGACGAGCGCGGCGACGACGAGCACACCGGTGCCGAGGACCCCGACGCGTCGGCGCAGCCTGTGCTCAGAGCGCATCGGCGTCTCCGGGGAAGCACAGCGAGACGCTCTGGACGGAGGTCAGACCGGGGGCCACGGACAGGCTGATCGATGAAAGACGGCCCCCAGCGCGTCCCACGACGGTCGGCTCGGAGGTGGTTCCCCACCGTTCGACGGTCATCCCCTGCTCGCGCCATCCGTGTTCGATCGTCGGCATCTCGTCTGTCACGCCGTCGTTGCCCGTCCGGGTGACGAACGAGGTCCACCGCGCCATCACCCGACCGTCGGACCCCGTGCAGTCCTCGGCGTAGTCCGGCCCACTCCGCTGCCGCCAGTCACCCCCGAGTCGCGTCGTGACCGCGTCCACGGCCTCGACCATCTGCCGTTGTGCGGTGTCCGGGTCCACCGGTGTCGCCGTCTCGCTCGGTGTCGGTGTCGGAGCGGGCGACGCACAGCCGACGAGCGCGCCGACGACGAGCACACCGATCGCGGCCGCGGTCAACCGGTGGGCGGTGATCGTGTCAGAGGTCATCGGGGTCCCCGGGGAAGCACAGCGACAGCGCCTGGACTCCGTACTGGTCGTCAGCGACCGAGAGGCTGATCGAGTCGGTCGCCGCGCCGCCGCGGCCGACGAGGGTCGGATGAGCGGTGGAACCCCACCGGTCGATGGTCATGCCCTGACGCTTCCAGTGGGCCTCGACCACGGGGAGGTCCTCGGTGACGTTCCCGACGAACGGACGTGTCCGGACGTCCACCCACTGCGCACCCGGCTGTCCGCCCGGCAGGGCGCACGCATCGGCGTAGTCCGGGCCCGTGCCCTGGTCCCAGTCCCC
This sequence comes from Curtobacterium sp. APC 4022, assembly GCF_030407555.1. NCBI lineage: Bacteria > Bacillati > Actinomycetota > Actinomycetes > Micrococcales > Microbacteriaceae > Curtobacterium > Curtobacterium sp. APC 4022. The sequence continues at coordinate 57,463 of NZ_JASDDD010000013.1, read as the reverse complement.
GCCGAGCCGTCCGGTGAGGTCGTCCACCGCACCGACCATCTGCTGCTTCGCTGCGTCGGCATCGATCACCGGCTGGGCCCGGCGTGGCTCGCCAGCACCCTGCTCGGGCAGGACACAGCCGGTGAGGACCAGCGCAGATGCCACCAGCGTCACGGCGCTGCGTGCCGCGCGCCCGGCGGCCGTCGTTCGCAACTCGGTCTGCACCATGCGCACTCCCCCGCTCGCAGTTCCCCCGGTTCGACCGTACCCGCCGGTCCGGGAGCGGGGGACCCAGCCCGGGGCCGCCGCACCTCACTCATCAGAGCACGTCACCCCTCAGAGCACGTCACCCCTCAGAGCACGTCACCCTTCAGAGCACGTCGTCCCGCCCGCTGATCTTCAGCGCGTCCACCACACCCTTGACCCGCTGCGCGTTCGCGCTCGTGGTGACGAGCAGCGCGTCCGGGGTGTCGACGACGACGATGTCCTCGACCCCGATCAGCGAGATCAGCCGGTTGCTCTGCGACACGACGATGCCGCTCGCCGAGTCGGCCAGGATGCGGGCGTTGTCGCCGAGCACGGCCAGGTTGTTCTTCCGCCCACCGGACTGCAGCTTCGCGAGCGAGGCGAAGTCGCCGACGTCGTCCCAGTCGAAGTCGCCGGGCACGACGGCCATGCGTCCGGCGGCGGCAGCCGGTTCGGCGACCGTGTAGTCGATGGCGATCTTCTTCAGCGACGGCCAGATGCGGTCGACCACGATCCCCCGCGCCGAGGTGTCCCACGCCGCGGCGAGCTCCTCGATCCCGGCGAGCAGCTCGGGCTCGTTGCGTCCGATCTCGGCGAGGAGCACGTCGGCGCGGCTGATGAACATGCCGGCGTTCCAGAGGTACGAGCCGTCGGCGACGTACTTCTTCGCGGTCCGCAGGTCGGGCTTCTCGACGAAGGACCGGACGGCGTGCGCGGTGGTCGCGCCGTCGACCCCGAGCGCCTCGTCGGCGGCGTGGATGTACCCGAAGCCGATGGCGGGCTCGTTCGGCGTGATGCCGATGGTCGTGATGTAGCCGGCGCGGGCGGCGACGACGGCTTCGCGGACGGACCGGCGGAAGCCGCGGGCGTCGCCGATGACGTGGTCGGCGGCGAACGAGCCGATGACGACGTCGGGCTCGCGGCGGTGCAGGATCGCCGCGGCGAGGCCGATCGCCGCCGTGGAGTCCTTGGGCTCGCTCTCGAGGACGACGTTGTGGTCCTCGACCCCGGGCAGCTGGGACTCGACGGCGATGCGGTGCGCCCGGCCGGTGACGACCATGATGCGGTCGGGGCCGGCGAGCGGTTCGAGTCGGTCCCAGGTCTGCCGGAGCAGCGACGAGCCGGACCCGGTCAGGTCGTGCAGGAACTTCGGGGCGTCGGCGCGCGAGAGCGGCCAGAGGCGCGATCCGATGCCGCCGGCCGGGATGATCGCGTAGAAGTCGTCGAGTGCGTCCGTCACGCGCCCACCGTACCGGCGCCCCCGTGCAGCGGCTGCACGACGTCTGGACGTGTCGTGGACGGCACCGGGATCCGCGCACGGTCTGTTCACCCCTCGCGCGCACCGCGTTCACGTCGTGCCCCCCGGTCGTCCACGCGTCGGCGTGAGCATGGGCCGTGCCATGAACGCACGCAGCAGCATGGAGCGAGGCACCGAGTCCCCCCGGACCGTCGCCGTCGTGACCGAGAGCTTCCTGCCCACCCTCAACGGCGTCACCACGAGCGTCCTCGCGGTGCTCGAGCACCTGCGACGCCGGGGCCACCGGGCCGTCGTCATCGCCCCGGACACGCCGGGTCTCGCCGCCTGGCGGTCGCGTTCCGAGCAGGAGCGGCACCACGGCTTCGACGTGCACCGGATCCCGGCGGTCGCGTACCGGCAGTTCCCGGTGGCGCTCCCACACCCGGTCCTCGACACGATCCTCGCCGCCTCCGGCGCCGACGTGCTGCACGCCGCCAGCCCCTTCCTGTTGGGTGGGCGCGCGATCACGGCGGCCGGGAGGCTCGGCATCCCCTCCGTCGCCGTCTTCCAGACCGACGTGGCCGGGTTCGCACGCCGCAACGGCCTGTCCGCGGCGGCTCCGCTCGTCCGCCGGGTCCTCGGGCGCATCCACGCGGGAGCGTCGCTGACGCTGGCGCCGTCGTCGGCGACGGCCGCGATGCTCGCCGAGGAGGGCGTCCCGCGGGTGGCCCGGTGGGGCCGCGGCGTCGACACGACCCTCTTCCACCCGGACCGTCGCTCCTCGTCCCACGTGCGGGCCCTACGACGGCGCATCGCTCCGCGCGGCGAGACCATCGTCGGCTACGTGGGGCGGCTGGCACCGGAGAAGGAGGTCGAGCGGCTCGCAGAACTCGGCGGCATGCCGGGCATCCGGGTCGTGGTCGCCGGAGGGGGACCCTCCCGGGCGTTGCTGGAACGGCGCCTGCGCCACCTGGACGTGACCTTCACCGGCCCGCTGCGCGGCGACGCGTTGGCCGATGCCTACGCGATGCTCGACGTGTTCGTGCACACCGGGGCCGCCGAGACGTTCGGGCAGACCCTGCAGGAGGCGCACGCGGCGGGCCTGCCGGTGGTGGCCCCGGCCTCCGGCGGACCGCTCGACCTGGTGTCCCCGGGACTCGACGGCGAGCTGTACGACCCGGAAGCACCGCTGGCCCTCCGCGCGGCGGTGGCGCGACTGCACGCCGACCGTGCGCTGGCCGAGCGGATGGGTTCGGCGGGTCGGCTCCGGGTCGAGGGCACGACGTGGGAGTCGGTCGGTGACGAGCTGCTCGCGCACCACGAGACGGCTCGGACGATCGGCGCTCCGCCGGCCGCGACCCGCACGGCTCGCACCGGGTGGCACGAGAAGGTCGGTGCTCGGACGTAGGATGGTGGCGTTCCACACGAACACGACGGCAACGGCGCGCCGATCGGTGCGCCAGACCTACGGGAAGGCGAGCTCATGGCCGAGCAGACCGCAGGCGGGACGGCGACAGCCACCCCGCAGGTGACCATCGACGGGACGTCGATCGACGCACCTCGGACGCGCGCGCCGCAGGGCACGCTGTACCGCGGCTCGGTCGGGATGTGGTCGTGGGTGCTGCACCGGATCACCGGTGTCGCGATCTACTTCTTCCTGCTCGTGCACATCCTCGACACGGCACTGGTCCGGCTCTCGCCCGAGGCTTACAACGCCGTGATCGGCACGTACAAGACGCCGCTGATGAACCTCGGCGAGATCGCCCTGGTCGCCGCCATCGTGTTCCACGCGTTCAACGGGCTGCGGATCATCCTCATCGACTTCTGGTCGAAGGGGCCGAAGTACCAGCGGGCCATGTTCTGGGTCGTCCTCGTGCTCTGGGCAGTGGCGATCGCGGGCTTCCTGCCGCGCCAGCTCATGAACCTCGTCGCCGACTTCAACTGAACCGAGGGCTGTCATGACCACCGAGACCATCGCCCCGCCCCGCAGCGCCGACGCTGCCCGCCGCACCACCAACTGGGAGAAGTGGGGCTGGATCTACATGCGGGCGTCGGGCGTCCTGCTCGTCGTCCTCATCTTCGGCCACCTGTTCGTCAACATGGTCGCCGGCGAAGGCGTCAAGCAGATCGACTTCGCCTTCGTCGCCGGCAAGTGGGCGAGCCCGTTCTGGCAGATCTGGGACACGCTGATGCTCTGGCTCGCGCTGATCCACGGCTCGAACGGCATGCGGACGATCATCAACGACTACGTCGCGAAGCCTGGCGTCCGGAAGACCCTGCTCGTTGCCGTGCTCGCCGCGTGCGTCCTGCTGATCGTCCTCGGCACGCTCGTGTGCTGGACGTTCGACCCGTGCCCCGCCGGCGCTGCCGCCGCGGACCTGCCCTCGTTCTGCCCGGCGCAGTAGCCGCCGTCCGCGTCATCCCGCGCTGGCGACACGCTCTCGCTCGCTCCGCCTCCTGATCGAAAGACCCCAGTGACCGACATCACCGTGCACCACCACCAGTTCGACATCGTCATCATCGGCGCAGGAGGCGCCGGTATGCGGGCCGCCATCGAAGCCGGCCCGAAGGCGAAGACCGCCGTCATCTCGAAGCTGTACCCGACCCGCTCCCACACCGGTGCAGCGCAGGGCGGCATGGCGGCCGCGCTCGCGAACGTCGAAGAGGACTCGTGGGAGTGGCACACCTTCGACACGATCAAGGGCGGCGACTACCTGGTCGACCAGGACGCCGCCGAGATCCTGGCGAAGGAGGCCATCGACGCGGTCATCGACCTCGAGAACATGGGCCTGCCGTTCAACCGCACGCCCGAGGGCAAGATCGACCAGCGACGCTTCGGCGGCCACACCCGTGACCACGGCAAGGCCCCGGTCCGCCGAGCGTGCTACGCGGCGGACCGCACCGGGCACATGATCCTGCAGACGCTGTTCCAGAACTGCGTGAAGCTCGGCGTGAACTTCTTCAACGAGTTCTACGCGCTCGACCTCATCATGGTCGACGTGGTGGGCGACGACGGCGTCACCCGCAAGCAGCCGGCCGGTGTCGTCGCGTTCGAACTCTCCACCGGCGAACTGCACGTGTTCCACGCCAAGGCGATGGTCTTCGCGACCGGTGGCTTCGGCAAGATGTACAAGACGACCTCGAACGCACACACCCTGACCGGCGACGGCGTCGGCATCGTCTGGCGCACCGGCCTGCCGCTCGAGGACATGGAGTTCTTCCAGTTCCACCCGACCGGGCTCGCGGGCCTCGGCATCCTGCTGACCGAGGGTGCCCGTGGTGAAGGTGCGATCCTCCGCAACGCCTCGGGTGAGCGCTTCATGGAGCGCTACGCCCCGACCATCAAGGACCTCGCGCCGCGCGACATCGTCGCCCGCTGCATGGTGCAGGAGGTCGCCGAGGGTCGTGGTGCCGGGCCGAACAAGGACTACGTGCTGCTCGACTGCACGCACCTCGGTGCCGAGGTGCTCGAGACCAAGCTGCCGGACATCACCGAGTTCGCCCGCACGTACCTCGGGGTCGACCCGGTCGTCGAACCGGTGCCGGTGATGCCGACCGCCCACTACGCCATGGGTGGCATCCCGACCAACGTCAAGGCCGAGGTCCTCTCCGACAACGACACCGTCGTCCCGGGCCTCTACGCCGCCGGCGAGTGCGCCTGCGTCTCGGTGCACGGCTCGAACCGCCTCGGTACGAACTCGCTGCTCGACATCAACGTGTTCGGCAAGCGCTCCGGCAACAACGCCGCCGAGTACGTGCAGACGGCGGAGTTCCTGCCGCTGCCCGAGGACCCCGCGGCGAACGTGCGCGGCATGCTCGAGCAGCTCCGGGCCTCCACCGGCACCGAACGGGTCGCCGTGCTCCGCAAGGAGCTGCAGGAGGAGATGGACAAGAACGCGCAGGTGTTCCGCACCGACGAGTCGCTCGCCCGCGTGACCGAGACCATCCACACGCTCCGCAACCGCTTCATGCAGGTGTCGGTGCAGGACAAGGGCAAGCGCTTCAACACCGACCTGCTCGAGGCGGTCGAGCTCGGCTTCCTGCTCGACCTGGCCGAGGTCGTCGTCTACTCCGCACGGAACCGCAAGGAGTCGCGCGGTGGGCACATGCGCGACGACTACCCGAAGCGCGACGACGAGAACTACATGCAGCACACCATGGCGTACCTGACGGGCGATCCGCACTCGTCCCTCGCCGACGACCACATCACGCTCGACTGGAAGCCGGTCGTGATCACCCGGTACCAGCCGATGGAGAGGAAGTACTGAGATGACCGACACCCTGGTCTCCGAGGCACCCCGCACCGACACCGTGCAGGACGCCCCTCCCGGATCGTTCTCCGTCACGCTGATCGTCCGCCGGTTCGACCCGGACGTGGACGACGAGCCGCGCTGGCAGGACTTCGACGTGATGATGCTGCCGACGGACCGCATCCTCGACGCGCTGCACAAGATCAAGTGGGAGCAGGACGGGTCCCTGACCTTCCGACGCTCCTGCGCACACGGTGTCTGCGGCTCCGATGCGATGCGCATCAACGGCCGCAACCGCCTGGCGTGCAAGACGCTGATCAAGGACCTCGACATCTCGAAGCCGATCTACGTCGAGGCGATCAAGGGCCTGCCGCTCGAGAAGGACCTGATCGTCGACATGGAGCCGTTCTTCAAGTCGTTCCGCGAGGTCCAGCCGTTCCTGCAGCCGAAGTCCGCGCCGGAGAAGGGCAAGGAGCGCATCCAGTCGGTGGCCGACCGTGCACGCTTCGACGACACCACCAAGTGCATCCTCTGCGCCGCGTGCACCTCGTCGTGCCCGGTGTTCTGGACGGACGGGCAGTACTTCGGCCCGGCGGCGATCGTCAACGCGCACCGGTTCATCTTCGACTCCCGCGACGACGCGGCCGACGTGCGCCTGGACATCCTCAACGACAAGGAGGGCGTCTGGCGCTGCCGCACGACCTTCAACTGCACCGACGCCTGCCCGCGCGGCATCCAGGTGACGAAGGCGATCTCCGAGGTCAAGCAGGCCGTCATGCGCGGCCGGGCGTAGCACGCCGATGCCGACAGGAACGTCATGGGCGGGCGCGCTAGGCTCCCGCTCATGACGTTCGCGGACACCCGCCCCATCCTGGATCAGCTCGGCTACACGGTCCGGTACGTGCAGCTCCCCGGTGAGACGCTCCACGAGCCGCCGGTGGAGGGTGCGCTGCGCATCATCCCGGCCGACGCCGGCTCCTTCGCGCTGGAGGTCGTCGACTACGGCACGGCCCGTCGCCTGGCCACGGCCGGCAACGAGTCCGACGCCGTCGAGATGCTCCGACGCTTCCTCAACCGGCCGTTCCCGGACGCACGCGACATCCGTCGCAGCGACCTCGACCAGATGCGCGACCGGTCGGCGTCGACCTACCCGCAGCTGGCCCAGCAGGTCGCCTCGACCGGGGACGCCGGTCTGACGATCCAGATCCCCGCCGGCGTGCCCGTGGACCGCATCGGCGGACCGGACGGCTACCTCCTGCACCCGCTCGAGACGCCGCTGCCCGCCCGGTCGCTGCCGCCGCACACCGCCGCATCGCCCGAGGTGCATCGGTACGTGGTCGAGCGCCCGTTCCTCGTCACCGTCCGCTTCGTCCGGCCGTGGTTCGACCAGCCGGGTGGGGCGCTCCGCTTCGAGATCGCGAACCCGACGGCGACCGTCCGCGACCTGGTCGTCGACGGGTCCCTGGCCCGCGTCCGCGTGGTCTGAGCCGAGCCGGTCCGTCCCACCACGACGAAGCCCTCCTCCCCCGACCGGGGCAGGAGGGCTTCGTCGTGGTGCGGTGCGTCAGCCGCGCTCGGGGCGGTCGAAGCGCTGGCCCTCGGGCTTCGAGGGCATGAGGAACAGCACGAGCACGATGATCGGGCCGACGACCGGGATGAGGACGAGCAGGTAGAACGGCCCGGCGAAGTTCCCGTCGTGCAGGCGTCGCCATGCCAGTGCCAAGGACGGCACCAGGATCGCGAGCGACAGCAGTCCGACCAACGAGTACGCGATGAGGTAGAGCGGCGACGGCGACGTCATCACGGACGTGTAGCTGGACCCGGTGCTGACGGTCTGCCGCTCGGACTGTGCGAAGCCGATGCCGACCAGGGTCCAGAGCACCGCGTAGACGACGGTGCTGACCAGGTACCACCACCAGAACTCGCTGCGGCTGGCACGGCCGTCGAACCGGGCGTACTTCTTGAAGAAGCGCTTGGCCGCGTTCGGGAGCGAGATGCCGTACCACGGGGCCCACAGCGGCGGTTCACCGTTCGGGCCGGTCTGGACGCCCTGACCGTAGCCCTGCGGCTGGCCGTACGGCTGCTGACCGTACTGCTGCTGACCGTACTGCTGCTGACCGTACTGCTGCTGGCCGTACTGGTCGGGCTGTCCGTACGGGTTCTGCTGCCCGTGCGGCTGCTGGCCGTCGGGCGTGCCGTACGGCTGCTGCGGGTTGTCGCTCACGGTGTCTCCCTGGTGTCGAGTGGTACTCGGCTCCGAGTCAACCAGGAACCCCGTCCCCCTGGACGACCGTGACCACCCCCGACCGAGGGGCCACTCCCGGAAGCGAACGACGGCCCCACCGCATGGTGGGGCCGTCGCAGGTGGTGCGGGTCGCGCGGGCCGGAGCGGTCCGTGCAGCGCCGCCGGGTCAGCCGCGCTCGGGCTGGTCGAAGCGGGCGCCCTCGCGGACGGACGGGATGCAACCGATGACGATGGCGAAGAGCGCCCCGATCGGCGGGATGATGAACAGCAGGGCCAGCAGGCCCGAGAAGTTCACGTCGTGCAGGCGTCGCACGGTGAGCGCGATGAAGCCGACGAACGTCGCGAGTGCCCAGAGGCCGCCGACCACGTTCGAGTCGCCGCTGGCACCGCCGCCGATGACGGTGTCGATGATGCTGGTGGCGAAGTTGCCGATGACCCACCAGAGCGCCCAGAACCAGAACTCGCTGCGGCTGGCGCGGCCATCGAAGCGCACGTACTTCTTCCAGAAGCGCGTGAAGGCCTTCGGGAACGGGATGCCGTACCAGGGTGCCCAGAGCGGCGGTTCGCCCTGCGTCGCGGCCTGCTGCCCGTAGGACCCCGGCTGGGCGAACTGCCCCGGCTGCTGTCCGTACTGACCCGGGTGCCCGGGTTGACCCGGCTGCCCGTACGGCGACTGCTGCCCGTACTGACCCGGCTGGCCGCCGTACTGTCCGGACTGGCCGGGCTGGCTGTACGGCGACTGCGCCGGCGGCTGCTGACCGTAGGGCGACTGCGGCTGACCGTACGGCGACTGCGCGGGCGGCTGCTGACCGTACGGCGACTGCGCCGGCGACTGCTGGGCTGGCGGCTGCTGACCGTACGGTGACTGCGGCTGCCCGTACGGCGACTGCGCCGGCGGCTGCTGGCCGGACGGCGCCCCCTGCGCCGGGTCGGGCTCGTCACCCGGCCGCTTGGCGTACGGGTCCTGGGGGTACTGGTCGCTCACGGCGGTTCCTTCCGGGGTGCAGGGTCGGTGTGCCCACGGTGACCTCGGCGGCGGCCCCGGCGGCCGGGACACGTGCCCCGACCATCCTGCTCCCCCGCACGCTGACCCCGCGCGCTGGGACCCAGTGTGCCAGCACCGACGCCGCCGCGACAGCAGCGCCGCGGCAGGACGACGCCGGAGCGGTCAGGGCAGGAGTGCGATCTTCCCGCCCGGGTGCCCCGACTCGAGCAACTCGAGGGCCGCACGTGCGTCGGTCAGCGGGAACGTACGGGCCACCGGCACGACGAGCTCACCGCGTCCGGCCAGGTCGATGAGTCGTGCGCGCACCGAGTCCCGGAACGCGGCACTGTCCGGCTGCGCCCCGCCGATCGCGGTGATGCCGGTGTCCTCCGCCCGCCCGAACGCCGCGATGGTGGCGATGCGGCTCCGGTCCGCCACCAGGGCCAACGAGACGTCGACGGCCTCGTCGGACCCGACGCAGTCCAGGGCCACGTCGATTCCGGAGGCGGCGAGGTCACGGACCCGCGCCTCCAGGCCGTCCCCGTAGGCGACCCACGTGCCGCCGAAGCCGCGGACGGTGTCGGCGTTGCCCTCGGAGGCGGTGCCGATCGCGTGCGCACCGAGTGCGCGGATCTGCTGGAGCAGACTGACGCCGACGGCGCCCGAGGCTCCGTGCACGAGGACGGTGTCGCCCGCCTGCACCGCGGTGACGCGGAGGAGGTCCGCTGCCGTGGTGCCCGCCAGGAGCAGGTTCGCGGCCTCTGCGAACCCGAGCGACGCCGGCTTCGCGAACACGTCCGCGGCGGGCAGCGTGATCTCCTCGGTCCAGCCGCCACGGACGCGGAACGCCAGGACCTCGTCCCCGACGGCGACCGACCCGGAGGCGATCGTCGTGTCGGGTCCGACGGCGCTGACGACACCGGCGACCTCGTACCCGATCGGCACCGGGAAGTCTGCGGGGTCGCCACGCTGCGTGTGCTTCGCGTCGGCGGGGTTCATGCCGGCGGCGCGGACGCGGACGGTCACCTCGCCGGGGCCGGGAACCGGCACCTCGACGTCGACCAGTTCGAACACGTCACTGCCGCCGGGACGCGGTGCCACCCACTGCTTCGTCATGCTCGCGACGGTACTCGCGGCCACGACCGCAGCTTCAAGCCGACCGCCAGACGGACGCCTGACGGACGGACGCCGGATGGACGGGAGGCCCGGTACCAGCTGGTACCGGGCCTCCCGTCGGTCAGGCGGTTGCGTCCGTCAGGCGGTTGTGTCCGTCAGGCGCGCGCCGCGCCGACCCGCCCCGTGAAGGAGGCGTGCAGCGGGTGCTCGCCGCCGAGACCGGTGATCTCGGACGCGATGTCGGCGTCCGAGCGGTCCGAACGCAGCAGCGCCTGCAGCTCGACACTCTGCTCGTCGTCCGCGACGTCGAACCGCAGTGCGGCGCCCATCGCGTCGAGGAGCGCGGTCGGCTCGGTGCCGTTCTCGGCCAGCGCGGCGGCCGGCGACACGAAGCGCTCGTCGCGGGACAGCTTCCGCAGCGGCTGGCGGCCGACGCGGGTGACCGTGTCGGGCAGGTGCGGGTTCTCGAAGCGACCGATGATCGCCTCGACGTAGGCGCGGTGCACCTCGGGGTCGAGCTCGTGACGACGGACGAGCAGGTCGCTCGTCTCGGCGAGCACGGCCTCGAGCGCGGAGCGGACGGCGGGCATCGCGACGGCGTCGGAGATCTTGTCGGCACCGGCGAGGAACCCGTGGTACGCGACGGTGGCGTGCCCGGTGTTCACCGTGAAGAGCTTCCGCTCGATGGACGCGGCGAGCCCGTCGACGTAGTGTGCCCCCGGCAGCTCCGGCTCGGCACCGTGGAACGGGGTGCGGTCGATGGCCCACTCGAAGTAGGTCTCGACGGTGACGTCGAGGCCGCCACCGGGCGCCTGAGCCGGCACGATGCGGTCGACGGCGGTGTTGGCGAACACGGCCTTCGCGAGGGCGTCCTCACGCTCGTCCTCCGGCAGCGCGTCCACGATGAACTCGCGGAGGCGATCGGTGGCGTTGATCGCGTTCTCGCAGGCCATCACGGCGAGCGGGGCGGCGTCGGCGGAGCGCTGCTGCAGCCCCTTCGCGATGACCGGGGCGATGAACTTCAGGACGGTCGGTCCGACGGCGCAGGTGACGATGTCGGCGGTCGCGATCTCGGCGACGACACCGGCCTCGTCCTGGGCGCTGTTCACGGCACGGAAGCCGGTGACGACGTGGTCCTGGGCTCCGGCACCGACCTCGTGCACGGTGTACGAGTCGGCGGCGGCCAGCGCGTCGATCAGCGGGGCGGCGACGTCGGCGAAGACGACCTCGTACCCGGCCTGGTGGAGCAGCAGACCGACGAACCCGCGGCCGATGTTGCCCGCACCGAAGTGGACGGCGGTGCTCACTCGTTGACCTCACCGAGGATCGCGAGGATCGCGGCCACGTCGGGTGCGTCGGTCAGCGCCTGGACCTGGTCCTCGTCCGAGAACACGATCGCGATCTTGCTGAGGATGTCGAGGTGCTCGTTGTTCACGCCCGCGATGCCGACGACGAAGCGGACGTCGTTGCCGTCCCAGTCGATCGGGGTGGCGTAGCGGACGAAGGACAGCGCGGAGGCCTTGATGGCGTCCTTCGCGTCGTTCGTGCCGTGCGGGATCGCCAGGTAGTTGCCCATGTACGTCGAGACGCTCTTCTCGCGCTCGAGCATGGCGGGGTAGTAGTCCGCGGTGACCGCGCCGACCTCCTGGAGGATCGCAGCCGCCTCCTTCATCGCCTCCGACTTGGTCGGCGCAGCGTCCTCGGTGTGGATGCGGATCTGGCTCTCCTGCAGGACGGGCATACGGTTCTCCTTGTTCGTGGTGGACGGCGGAAGAGGGGACGGTCGCCCGTCCCCTCCCCCATCGTGCTCTTGTCTTACTGGTTCTTGAGCTGGTCGACGACCTGGTCGTACTGCGGTGCGTTCATGAAGTTACCGACCGACACGTGCTGGGCGTTCGGGTTCTTCTGCTTCGCGCGGTCCGTCAGCTCTTCCTGGGTGATGATGAGGTCCTCGTCACCCGAGAGGTTGGCGATCGCCTTGTTGGTGACCGTGACGTTCTCGATGCCGGCCTTCTTGATCTTGTTGCGGAGGACGCTGGCGCCCATCGCACTCGAACCCATGCCGGCGTCGCACGCGAACACGACGTTCTCGACGCGCGTCGCCGTGGCGGTGCTGGCGGAACCGACACCCCCGAGGGAGGCCTCGGCCTCTTCCTCGTTGGCCGGGGAGTTGTTGCCGAGCAGGCCCGAGGTCGCCGAGTTCACGTCGCGGCCCTTGTTCTGCTGCAGCTTCGCCATCGCGGCGCTCATGTCGCCGCCGGTGCCGGAGGCCAGGTCACGCTTGCGGCTGGCGAGGAGGAAGAACGACGCCACCGCGAACGACACCGCTGCGGACAGGACGACCGAGAGGATGACGCCGACGTAGCTGTCCTTCGCCGTCGCGGTGAGGACCGCGATGATCGAACCGGGCGAGGCCGGCGCGACGAGGCCGGACTGGAAGGCGACGTTGGTGGCCACACCGGTCGCGCCACCGAGGATGACGGCGACGAACAGGATCGGCTTCTGCAGCACGTACGGGAAGTAGATCTCGTGGATGCCACCGAAGAACTGGATGAGGATCGCGCCGGGAGCGGTCGAGCGGGCGATGCCGACACCGAAGAAGGTGAAGGCGAGCAGGATGCCGAGACCGGGGCCGGGGTTCGCCTCGAGGAGGAACAGGATCGACTTGCCGGATTCCTGGACCTGCTGCGCGCCCAGCTGGTCGAGCACGCCGTGGTTGATCGCGTTGTTGAGGAAGAACACCTTCGCCGGCTCGATGATGACGCTGGCGAGCGGCAGCAGCGAGCTGTCGACGAGGAACTTCACCGCGGCACCGAGACCCTCGGCGATGAGCTTGAAGAGCGGGGCCAGCCAGAAGAAGCCGACCAACGCGAGCAGGAACCCGAGGATGCCGGCTGCGTAGTTGTTGACGAGCATCTCGAAGCCGGGCTTGATCTTGCCGTCCCAGATCTTGTCGATCTGCTTGATGAGGTAGGCACCGAGCGGACCACAGATCATCGCGCCGAGGATCATGATCGTGCCGTTGGCACCGATGATGACGCCCATGGCCATCACGGAACCGACGACGGCGCCGCGGGTCTCGTACACCATGCGGCCGCCCTGGAAGGCGATCGCGAGCGGGATGAGGTAGGTCAGGATCGGGCTGACGAGGCCGATGTTGGCGACGCCGTTGGTCTCCCCGAAGCCACCGAGGACGCCGACCGGCGTCCACCCGGTCTCGATGAAGAACGCGGTGATGAGGCCCCACGCGATGAAGATCGCGATGTTGGGCATCACCATGCCGGACAGGAACGTGCCGAACTTCTGGACGGCGACGCGGGCGCCACCCCGCGACTTGTCGCGGGTGTCTGGCGCTGCAACGGACGACGTTGTCATGTGCGTTGACTCTCTGTGTGGGGTGCTGCTGCAGGGATCGGGTGGGGTGCTGTGGGGCGTGGTGCGGGCTCAGACGGCGTGCGCTGCGGCCGCAGCGGACCTGGCGGTCGCTGCCGTGCTCGCGGCGAGTGCCGCCTGGGCCATCTCGCGGGCTTCGTCGAGGGTGTGCTTGCCGAGTTCGGCACGCACGTCGGCGAGGGCCGCGGGGGTCATCGAGAGGGTGGTGGCGCCGAGGCCGACGAGGACGACGGCGAGCAGCGGGTCGGCCGCGGCCTCACCGCAGATGCCGACCGCCTTGCCGGCGTCCGCTCCGGCCGCGCCGAGCTGGGCGACGAGGCGGAGGACGGCGGGGTGCCACGGGTCCTGGTAGTGCGCGACGGTGCCGAGCATGCGGTCGGCGGCCAACGTGTACTGGGTCAGGTCGTTCGTGCCGATGGACACGAAGTCGGCGGAGCGCAGGACCTGTTCGGCCATCAGCGCCAGGGACGGCACCTCGGCCATCACGCCGGCGGTGCGGATCCCGAGTTCACGGGCGAGGTCGACGAAGTACTCGGTCTCCTCGGCGTCGGCGACCATCGGGGCCATCACCCAGAGGTCGGCCTCGGTCGCGGCGTCGGCCTGGGCCAGCGCGGTCAGCTGGTCGCGGAGGACCTGCTCGTGGTTCCGGAGCGCCCGGAGTCCACGACGGCCGAGCGCCGGGTTCTCCTCGTCCTTGTCCGTGAGGAACGGCAGCGGCTTGTCGGCACCGGCGTCGAGCGCACGGACGACGACCTTCTTGCCGGGGAACGCGGCGAGGAGCTGCTCGTAGGACGCCTGCTGCGACGCGACGGTCGGGGCGGTGGGCGAGTCGAGGAACAGGAACTCGGTGCGGAACAGGCCGACACCCTCGGCGCCGAGGTCGACGGCGGCCTGCGCGTCGGCGGGGCTGCCGAGGTTCGCGAGGAGCGGCACGACGTGTCCGTCGGCGAGGGCACCGGCGGTGAGCGGTGCGGCCAGGGCGGCACGGCGGTCGGCGATGCGCTGCTCGACGTCGGCGACGAGTTCGTCGCTCGGTTCGGTGACGACGGTCCCCGCGCCCGCGTCGACGACCACGTGCTGGCCCTCGGCGAGGTCGTCCGCACCGGTGACGCCGACGATCGCGGTGATGCCCTTGGCGCGGGCGAGGATGGCGGTGTGCGAGGTCGGTCCGCCGTCACGGGTGACGAGGGCCAGGACCTTGTCGAGGTCGAGCAGGGCGGTGTCGGCCGGTGCGAGGTCGCGGGCGACGAGCACGAACGGGGTCGCCGACTCCGGCACGCCCGGGGCCGGGACACCGCGGAGCTTCGCGACGATGCGCTGGGCGACGTCGTCGAGGTCGGCGGCACGCTCCCCCATGTAGCCGCCCATGCCGACGAGCAGGTCGCGGAACTGGGCGAACGCCTCGTACACGGCGCGCTCGGCGTTCGTGCCGCCGTCGATGCGGGCGTGCACGTCGTCGAGGAGGGTCGGGTCCTGCGCCATCAGCGCCTGCGCCTCGAGCACGGCCTGGGCGTCTCCGCCGGCCAGCCGGCCCCGCTCGTTCAGTTCTTCGGCCACCGCGGCGAGCGCGGTGTGCACGGCCTGCTTGGCGTCGTCGGCCGAGCCCTCGAGCGGTGCGGTCGAGGGGGCTCCCAGCGGGTCCGCCATCCGGAGCACGGGGCCGTGGGCAACGCCGCGGCCGACGCCGGTTCCGAGCAGATCGGACATGGGGAGACTCCTTCATCTCACGCGCAGCAGCGGTGGGTGGTTCGGGGGCGGTGCGGTGTCCGGCGCGTGCTGCGTCCGGACGACTCTGCAGCACCATACATCGCGTCGCGTTGACAAACAAACACATCCGGGGATAAAAATGCAGAAACAGATGCCCGTTTGCGTTTGCCGTCCAGGACTGCAGCGGGCTGACCGGTCGGAATGTGCCCGAGCATGTCCGTTCCGCTCCACATCGCCCTCCCCGACCTGGTGCACAGCCCGGACGGACAGCCCCGACGCACAGCCCGACCCGAGCGATCCGCTCACCAGATGAGGCCCCATGTACGCACCAGAACGCCACCAGCGCATCGTCGAGCAGGCGCGCGCCCACGGCCGGGTCGACGTCAAGGACCTCGCCGAGCTGCTCGCCGTCACGCCCGAGACGATCCGCCGTGACCTGACGAGCCTCGAGCGTCGCGGGCTCGTCCGCCGCGCCCACGGCGGGGCGATCCCGGTCGAGCGGATCACCCTGCACCCGGGGGTCGGCGACCGTGGCGGCATCAACCAGACCGAGAAGATGGTGATCGCCGAGGCCGCCCTCGCCGAACTGCCGGAGAACGGCTCGGTGATGATCGACGCCGGTACCTCGACGATCTGCCTGGCCGAGATGCTGCCCACCGACCGGGGCCTGACCGTCGTCACGCACTCGCTGCCGGTGGCGATGGCGGTCGCGAACCGCCCGGGCATCGACCTGCACCTGCTCGGCGGCAACATCCGGAGCGACTCGCTCGCCGGCGTCGGGACGTGGACGCACCAGCTGATCGGCATGGTCAGCGTCGACGTCGCCTTCGTCAGCATCAACGGCATCACCCCGGAGCGCGGCCTGACGACGCACAACATGGCCGAGGCCGCCGTGAAGAGCGCCATGATCAAGTCCGCGCGCCGGAGCATCCTGCTCGCCGACCACACCAAGTTCGGACGCGAGGAGTTCGGCCGCGTCGCACCGCTCGCCGCGATCGACACGATCATCACGGACCCCGGCGTCAACCTGGACCTGGTCCGCGAGGTCGAGGCCGCCGGCACCGAGGTCTTCTGGCCCGGCCGCGACTGACGCCCCGACCGCCCGACACGAACCACCAGACCCACCCCACAGGCGCTCGCTACCATGAGCGCACCACCCGTCGACAGGAGCCCATCGATGTCCGAAGCCACCCGCACCGTCACCGTCGCCAGCGCCTCCGGCCTGCACGCACGGCCCGCGTCGCTGTTCGTCCAGACCGTCACCGCATCCGGCCACCAGGTCACCATCGCCAAGGGCGAGAAGTCGGCGAACGCCGGCAGCATCCTCGGCCTCCTCGGCCTCGGCGTCGAGAACGGCGACCAGGTCACGCTGACCGTGTCCGGCGACGACGCCGAGACCACCGCGGACAGCCTGGTCGACTTCCTGCAGACGGACCACGACGCGGCCTGACGCGCGCCGGTCGCTGGCGCGACCACCTGACGGACGGGAGGCCCGGTACCAGCTGGTACCGGGCCTCCCGTCCGTCGTCGGGACCGTCGGGCGCCGCCGATAGGCTGGTCCGCATGACACGCCTGCGCCTCGCGACCGTCAACGTCAACGGCATCCGTGCCGCGTTCCGGAAGGGGATGGGCGAATGGCTCGCCGACCGCGACGTCGACGTGCTCGCCCTGCAAGAGGTCCGTGCCTCGACCGAGGACCTGACCGGCCTGCTCGGCGACGAGTGGGACGTCGTGCACGACCCCGCGTCGGCGAAGGGCCGCGCCGGTGTCGCCATCGCCTCCCGCCACAGGGCGCACCTGCACCGCGTCGAGCTCGGGGCCGAGGACTTCGACTCCGCCGGCCGCTGGATCGAGGCCGACTACGAGATCGGCGGACGCACCGTCACGGTCGTCTCCACGTACGTGCACTCGGGCGAGGTCGACACCCCCAAGCAGGACGAGAAGTGGAAGTTCCTCGACGCGATGACCGAGCGGCTGCCCGCCCTCCGCGAGCACAACCCGCTCGCCGTCGTCGTCGGTGACCTCAACGTCGGCCACGACCAGCGGGACATCAAGAACTGGAAGGGCAACGTCAAGCGCGCCGGGTTCCTGCCGCGTGAGCGTGCGTACTTCAGCCGCTTCTTCGGTGCCGACGGCGAACCGGTCGAGGGTGCCGACGGCAGCACCGGCCCCGGTCTCGGCTGGGTCGACGTCGGACGTGCGCAGGCTGGCGACGTCGACGGGCCGTACACCTGGTGGTCCTGGCGCGGGCAGGCCTTCGACAACGACTCCGGCTGGCGCATCGACTACCAGGTCGCGACGCCCGAGCTCGCCGCCACGGTGACCTCGTACACCGTCGACCGGGCCGCCGCGTACGACCAGCGATGGTCCGACCACGCCCCCGTGGTCGTCGACTACGAACTCTGATCCCCCACTCGCTCACGAGCACCAGGACTCCCGCATGACCAGCACACGCATCTTCTCCGGCATCCAGCCCTCGGCCGGGTCCCTCCACCTCGGCAACTACATCGGCGCACTCATGCAGTGGCGCGACCTGCAGGACGACCACGACGCGATCTACTGCGTGGTCGACATGCATGCGATCACCTCCCCGCAGGACCCCGCCGAACTCCGGGCCAGCACGCGTGCCACGGCGGCGCAGTACATCGCGTCCGGCATCGACCCGTCGCGGTCGACGCTGTTCGTGCAGTCGCACGTCCCCGCGCACGCCGAGCTCGCCTGGGTGCTGAACACCCTGACCGGCTTCGGCGAGGCCAGCCGGATGACCCAGTTCAAGGACAAGTCCGCGCGTCAGGGCGCCGAGGCCGCCTCGGTCGGGCTCTTCACGTACCCGGTCCTGATGGCCGCCGACATCCTGCTCTACGACACGGCGGTCGTGCCCGTCGGCGACGACCAGCGCCAGCACGTCGAACTGACGCGCGACCTCGCGGGCCGCTTCAACTCGCGGTTCGGCGACACGTTCGTCGTGCCGGAGGCCCGGATCGGCGCCGAGACCGCGCGCATCTACGACCTGCAGGACCCCACGAGCAAGATGAGCAAGTCGGCGGCGTCCGACAGCGGCCTCATCCGGCTGCTCGACGACCCGAAGCGCACGGCGAAGAAGATCCGGTCGGCCGTGACGGACACCGAGCGGGAGATCCGCGCCGACCGGCAGGCGAAGCCGGGCGTGACGAACCTGCTCGCGATCCTGTCCGCGTTCACGCACACCCCGGTCGCCGACCTCGAGGCGTCGTTCGTCGGCAAGGGCTACGGCGACCTGAAGGGCGAGGTGGCGGACGCCGTCGTCGCCGAGCTCGAGCCGGTCCGCGCCCGCACGCTGGAACTCCTCGACGACCCGGCCGAGCTGGACCGGCTGCTCGCCGTCGGCGCCGACCGTGCCGAGACGATCGCGAACGCCACCCTCGCCCGCGTGTACGACGCCATCGGCTTCGTGCCGCGCGCCCGCTGACCGACCGTGCTCCCCGTCACGCTCGAGTCGGCACGGGTCCGGCTCGACCTGCCGACGCGCGCGGACACGGTCGCGATCACCGAGGCCTGCCAGGACCCGGAGATCGCCCGCTGGACGACGATCCCGCAGCCCTACCGGGCGAAGGACGCGCAGGCGTTCGTCGACGCGCTCGTCGGCCCCGGGTGGGCGTCCGACCGTGAGTACACCTGGGCGATCCGGCGGCAGGGGTCGACCTGGCTCGACGGCGTGATCAGCTACCGGACCGCCCGCCGGGACCTCGGGTTCTGGTTGGCCCCGAGCGCTCGTGGTGCGGGCCTGGTGTCCGACGCCGTGGAGCTCGTGGCGGGCTGGGCCTTCGCACAGGGTGCCCCGGACGTGTACTGGGAGTGCTACGTCGGCAACACGGCCTCGGCCGCCGTCGCCCGTCGTGCCGGCTTCGCGTACACCGGCAGCGGGGACGCCCTCGTGCCGAACCGCGACGGCTCGCCCGCGCCCGCGTGGAAGGGCCTGCGGCGCGCGGACGGGACGCCCGCGTCGGACCTGCCCTGGCCTCCAGGATCGACGTCGGGGCCCGCCGGTAGTCTCGCTCCGTGAGCCACACCGCACCCGACACGACCCCGGAACCGTCCGGTCCGCCCGCCAGCGAGGCAGAGGTCCGGGCGATGCGCCGTGCCCTCGAACTCGCGGCCCGCGGCCCCGTCGTCGGTGACCACGCCCGGGTCGGTGCCGTCGTGCTCTCCCCCGACGGCCGGGTGCTCGGCGAGGGCTGGCACCGTGGTGCCGGCACCCCGCACGCCGAGGTCGACGCGATGGCGAAGGTCGACCCGGCGCACCTCCGTGGCGCGACCGCCGTGGTGACCCTCGAACCCTGCGACCACGTCGGCCGCACCGGTCCGTGCTCCGTCGCGCTCATCGACGCCGGCGTCGCCCGGGTCGTGTACGCCGTCGACGACCCCGGTCCGGCCGCCCACGGCGGTGCCGACCGGCTGCGTGCCGCCGGCGTCGACGTCGTGCCGGACGTGCTCGCCGACCAGGCCGAGGCGTTCCTCGAGCGCTGGCTGCTCTCGGTCCGACTCGGCCGCCCCTGGGTGACCGTGAAGTGGGCCGCCAGCCTGGACGGCCGCGCAGCCGCGGCCGACGGCACCAGCCAGTGGATCACCGGCGCCGCGGCCCGGCAGCACGTGCACGAGCAGCGTGCCGCGCACGACGCCGTCCTCGTCGGCACCGGCACCGCCCTGGCCGACGACCCGAGCCTGACCGCCCGCGGCGACGCCGGGGAGTTCCTCGCCGACCAGCCGCTGCCCGTCGTCCTCGGCGACCGGCCGCTGCCGGCCGACGCGGCCCTGCACCGCCATCCCCGCGGGGTCGTCACCATCCCCGGCCACGACCTCGACGCCGCCCTCCGCTCACTCCGTCAGCGAGGCGTGCACAGTGTCCTCGTCGAGGGCGGACCGACCGTCGCGTCGGCGTTCATCGCGGCCGGACTGGCCGACGAACTGCTCGTCTACCTGGCCCCGGTGCTCCTCGGCGGACCCCGCGTCGCACTCGGCGACATCGGGGTGGGAAGTATCCACGCAGCGCGGATGTTGCGTGTAATGTCAACGTCCAGCCTCGGCCCCGACCTGCTGGTCCGCGCCCGCACGGTCCCGCAGCGGCCCGACGGCGCGGTCGACGGGGCCCCCACCGACCGGAGCACCACATGACCGACGCACTCACCTCCGCCACCCCCGGGAGCCCGGTCTCGTTCGAAGTCTCCACGAACGTCCCCACCACGCACGGTCTCTTCGAGATGCGCGCCTACCGGGACCTCGTGACGAGCGCCGAGCACGTCGCCGTGATCGCGAAGACCCCCGACGGGCAGGCCCCCTCGGACGGCGCACTCGTCCGCGTGCACTCGGAGTGCCTGACCGGCGAGGCCTTCGGGTCGCTGAAGTGCGAGTGCGGCCCGCAGCTCGACGCCGCGCTCGACACCATCGCGGCCGAGGGCGGGGTCGTCGTCTACCTGCGGGGACACGAGGGTCGCGGCATCGGCCTCATCAACAAGCTCAAGGCGTACCGCCTGCAAGAGGACGGTCTGGACACGCTCGACGCCAACCTGGCGCTCGGCCTGCCCGCCGACTCCCGCGAGTACGGCGGCGCCGCCGGCATCCTCGCCGACCTCGGCATCACCCGCGTGCGGCTGCTCACGAACAACCCCGAGAAGCGTCGGCAGCTCGTCGAGCACGGCATCACGGTGGACTCCCTCGTGCCGCTGGTCGTCGGCATCTCCGCGCAGAACTCGGGGTACCTCGACACCAAGCGCGACCGGATGGGCCACACGCTGCCGTCGCACCTGGGCACCGGCGCGGCCTGACCCGCCGCGGCCTGACCCGGCTCGGCCTGACCCGGCACGGCGAACTGACGGCTCGCTCGGGGTCGATTCGCAGGTGCGCGACATCCGTCGTAGACTGACGACCCCGTCACGAGCGGGACCACCACCTCCGAACGCACCCGACCCGGTGTCCGCGCCACCCCGCGCGAACCGCGTCGTCAGTCCGCCGTCCGGTCACCGCAGCGCTGTCCGAACGCGCGCGCACCTCGAAGGTCCTCACACGCATGTCCGCCGCACCGGCCACCACGACGTCCGCCCCGAAGACGAACCCGCGCTCGCGCGTCGTCGTCGCGAGCCTCGTCGGTACCACGATCGAGTTCTACGACTTCTACGTCTACGCGACGGCCGCCGTCCTCGTCTTCCCCACCCTGTTCTTCCCGAACGAGGACCCGACGGCATCGCAGCTGTCCTCGTTCGTCACCTTCGCGCTGGCGTTCTTCGCCCGGCCGGTCGGTTCGATCCTGTTCGGCCACTTCGGTGACCGGATCGGCCGGAAGACCACCCTCGTCGCGTCCCTGCTCGTGATGGGGATCGCGACGTTCCTCATCGGCTGCCTGCCGACCTTCGGGTCGGTCGGGGTCCTGGCGCCGGTGCTGCTCGGCATCCTCCGCTTCGCCCAGGGCGTCGGCCTCGGCGGCGAGTGGTCCGGCGCGGCGCTGCTCGCGACCGAGAACGCCCCCGAGGGCAAGCGCGGCGTGTTCGGTTCGATGCCGCAGCTCGGCGCCCCGATCGGCTTCCTGCTCGCCAACGGCCTGTTCATCATCATCAACGCCGCGCTGCCCGCCGGCGCCGACGGCACCCCCAACGCCGACTTCCAGGCGTGGGGCTGGCGGATCCCGTTCCTGGTCTCGTCGGTGTTCGTCCTGATCGGGCTCTACGTGCGATTCCGTCTGGTCGAGTCCACGGTGTTCCGCGGCGTGCAGGACTCCGGTTCGGTCGCGAAGGTGCCGCTCGGCCGGGTGTTCCGGACCTCGTGGCGCGCGGTCGTCGTCGGTACCTTCGGCATGGTCGCCACCTACGTGCTCTTCTACTTCATGACGACCTTCACGCTGAACTACGGCACCACCGGCACCGTCGCCTCGAAGCTCGTCCCGCAGATCGGCCTCGGGTACTCCCGCGGCGAGTTCCTGTCGCTGCTCATGATCGGCGTCGTGTTCTTCGGCATCTGCACCCCCATCGCCGGCATGCTCGCCGACCGGTTCGGACGTCGGCGCACCCTCATCCCGACCACCATCGGCATCGCGCTGTTCGGCCTGACGTTCCAGTTCTGGTTCGCGGCGGCGCACGGGCCGATCACCGTCGTCACGTTCCTCATCGTCGGCCTGTCGCTGATGGGGCTCACCTTCGGGCCGATGGGCGCCCTGCTGCCGGAGCTGTTCCCGACCAACGTCCGGTACACCGGCTCCGCACTGGCGTACAACGTCGCGTCGATCCTCGGCGCTTCGCTGGCACCGTCGATCGCCCTGAAGCTGTGGCAGCCGGACGGCAACATCTTCCTCGTCGGCCTCTACCTGACCATCGCGGCGGTCGTGACACTGGTCGCGCTGTTCCTCGTCCGCGAGACCCGTGGCAGCGACCTCGAGGACGCCGCCGACGACCAGCCGCTCCCGGAGCGCGTGGCTCGGTAGCGACGACCGCGCCGGCGCGCGCACCCGACGGACGGGAGGCTCCCCCACGGACCGGTGGGGAGCCTCCCGTCCGTCTGTCGGTCCTGCAGTGAGAGAATCCATGCACGATGAGCAACTTGTTCGCACGCCCGAAGAAGACCGACGGCCCCCGCGCCACCTTCGGCCGACTGCTGTCCTACCTGTTCGAGAACAAGCCGGCGATGGTCGTCATCATCGTGCTGAGCATCCTCGGGGCCGGGGCGTCCCTGGCGCAGCCGCTGCTCGTCAACCAGGTCGTCACCGCCGTCCAGCAGGGCACCGGCATGTCGACGCTCGTGTGGATCCTCGTCGTCCTGGTGCTCGTCGCCGGGGTCCTCAACGGCGTGCAGCACTTCCTGCTGCAGCGGGCCGGCGAGGGCGTCGTGCTCTCCACCCGACGCAAGCTCATCGCGCGGATCCTCAACCTGCCCATCTCGGAGTTCGACGTCCGCCGCACCGGTGACCTGGTGTCCCGCGTCGGCAGTGACACGACGCTCCTCCGGGCCGTCCTGACCCAGGGACTCATCGAGTCGATCGGCGGCGCGCTCACCTTCACCGGTGCCGTGATCGCGATGGCGGTCATCGACCCGCTGCTCCTCGTCGTGGTGATCGTCATCGTGATCGTCGCCGTGGTCGTCGTCGGCGGGCTCAGCCGGCGCATCCGGGTCGCCTCGAAGGCCGCGCAGGAGAAGGTCGGCGACCTCACCGCCGCCGTCGAACGCGGCATCGGCGCCGTCCGCACCATCCGTGCCGCGGGTGCCACCGCGCGTGAGGTCAGCGAGGTCGACCAGCACGCGACCGAGGCGTACCAGCGCGGCCTCGTCATCGCCCGGATGTCGGCGTTCGTCGTGCCGGTCGCGAGCATCGTCATGCAGGTCGCGTTCATCGCCGTGCTCGGCATCGGCGGTGCACAGGTCGCGGCGGGCACGATCACCATCGCGACCCTCATCACGTTCATCCTGCTGCTCTTCATGATGATCATGCCGCTCGGTCAGGCGCTCGGCGCGGTCGTCGCCGTGGCGCAGGCGCTCGGCGCGCTCGGACGCATCGAAGAGGTCCTGCACCTGCCGACCGAGGACCAGGACGACGCCGCCGTCCGACCGGCAGCGGCGATCGCGACCGGCGACGCCATCACGTTCGAGCACGTCACCTTCCGGTACGCGGCAGCCCCGGACGCCGTGGGCGCGGACGGCGCGCGGGCGTCCGGTGCGGATGCGGGTGCCGGTGCGGATGCGGGTGCCGGTGCCGGTGCGGGAGCTCTGGCCCTCGGGGCCGGTGACGACCCGGCCGTGCTGCACGACGTGTCGTTCAGCGTCCCCCGCGGCGCTCGGGTCGCCCTGGTCGGACCGTCCGGCGCCGGCAAGTCGACCACGCTGGCGCTCATCGAACGGTTCTACGACCCGACCGAGGGCGTCATCCGACTCGGTGGTCTGGACGTCCGGGGCCTCGACCGCGGCGAGCTGCGGGCGCAGATCGGGTACGTCGAGCAGGACGCCCCGGTGCTCGCCGGCACGATCCGGGCGAACCTGCTGCTCGGGTCACCGGACGCGTCGGAGTCCGAGTGCATCCGGGTGCTCGATGCCGTGAACCTCGGCGACGTGCTGCACCGCGATCCCCGCGGCCTCGACGCGCAGGTCGGTGAGGACGGCGTGATGCTCTCGGGCGGTGAACGGCAGCGCCTGGCCATCGCGCGGGCCCTGCTCGCCGCTCCCCCGATCCTCCTGCTCGACGAGTCGACGTCCTCGCTCGACGGCGTGAACGAACAGAAGATGCGCCTGGCGATCGACGCGGTCGCCGAGGACCGCACGCTGCTCGTCATCGCCCACCGGCTGTCCACCGTGGTGGACTCGGACGTCATCGTCGTGCTCGAGCACGGACGGGTCGTCGGTGTCGGCACCCACTCCGAGCTCGTGCAGAGCACCCCGCTCTACCGGGACCTGGCGAAGCACCAGCTCCTCGTCTGAGGCCCTCCCGCAACACGCAACGTGGGCGGCGCCACGCGACGGAGTACCGCTGCG
Source organism: Curtobacterium sp. APC 4022 (assembly GCF_030407555.1). Taxonomy (NCBI): domain Bacteria; kingdom Bacillati; phylum Actinomycetota; class Actinomycetes; order Micrococcales; family Microbacteriaceae; genus Curtobacterium; species Curtobacterium sp. APC 4022. The sequence continues at coordinate 32,822 of NZ_JASDDD010000013.1, read as the reverse complement.
AGGAACCGCCCACGTTGCGTTTCGCGGCGGTGTCAGGCGGCGAAGGGGTCGGGCGTCAGGACGTAGACGGTCTCGAGGTACTCCTCGAGGCCCTCGTGCGAACCCTCTCGGCCGAGCCCGGAGGCCTTCACGCCGCCGAACGGGAACGCCGCGTTCGACACGACGCCCGTGTTCCACCCGAGCATCCCCGTCTCCAGGCGCTCGGCCAGGCGCTGCCCACGACGCATGTCCTCGGTGAACGCGTAGGCGACCAGGCCGTACTCGGTGTCGTTCGCGAGGCGGATGCCCTCCTCCTCGGTCGCGAAGCGCGTGATCGACACCACCGGGCCGAAGATCTCGGTCGTCAGGATGTCGGAGCCGGGCTGCACGTCGTCCAGCAGCGTCGGCGCGTAGTAGGTGCCCTCGCGTTCGACCCGCTGCCCGCCGGAGACCAGTCGGGCGCCCCGCTCGACGGCGTCGTCGACGAGCCCCGCGGCCTTGTCGACCGCGCGGGAGTCGATGAGCGGCCCGATGTCCGTGCCCTCCTCGGTTCCCCGGCCGATCCGCAGCGCGTCGATCCGCTCGGCGAGTGCCGCCGTGAACGCGTCAGCGATGCCGTCCTGCACGAAGAAGCGGTTCGCCGCCGTGCAGGCCTCGCCGACGTTCCGGAACTTCGCCTGCATGGCCGCGTCCACCGCCCGGTCGAGGTCGGCGTCGTCGAACACCAGCAGCGGGGCGTTGCCGCCGAGCTCCATGCTCGTCTTCAGCACGTTGTCCGCCGCCTGCTTGAGCAGCGCCGAACCGACCGGGGTCGAGCCGGTGAACGTGAGCTTCCGGAGCCGTCGGTCCGCGATCACCGGTGCGGACAGGGCCTTCGCGTCGGAGGCCGGCACCACGTTGAGCACGCCGTCCGGCAGCCCGGCACGGCGGAACAGCTCGACCAGGTACAGCGTCGTCAGCGGGGTGAGGTCGGCGGGCTTCAGGACGACCGTGCACCCGGCGGCCAGGGCCGGTGCGATCTTCCGGGTCGCCATCGCGAGCGGGAAGTTCCACGGCGTGATCGCGTACACCGGACCGACCGGACGCTTGAGGACGATGCCGCGACCGGTGCCCTCGGGGTTCGTGCGGTAGTCGCCGCCGATGCGCACGGCCTCCTCCGAGAACCAGCGGAGGAACTCGGCGCCGTAGACGACCTCGCCGCGGGACTCCGCCAGCGGCTTGCCCATCTCGAGCGTCATGATCGCGGCGATGTCGTCCGCGTGCTCGTGCACGAGGTCGGAGGTCCGCCGGAGCAGGTCGGAGCGACGCCGCGGTGCGGTCGCGGCCCAGTCCTGCTGCGCGGCGACGGCGGCGTCCAGGGCGGCGAGGCCGTCCTCCGGGGTGGCATCCGCGACGCTCGCGAGCACCGCGCCGGTGGACGGGTCACGCACGTCGAAGGTCGCGCCGCCGCTGGCCGGTCGCCAGGAGCCGCCGATGAACAGGCCGGTGGGGACGTCGGCGACGCTGACGTGCGCGTCCCCGACCGTGGTGCTGGTGGCTGCGGTGTCCGTCGTGCTGGTGGCTGCCGTGTTGCTGGTGGTGGTCTGGTCGGTCACAGGACCGCTCCTCCCGGGCGCTGACGCCCCTCGTCCATGTCGCTGCGCCCGGTGTGTCCGCCCTCGTCGCGGACCTCCTCGAGAGCAGCCTCGCTGCTGGCCGGGTCGATGCCCACCACGAGGTCCTCGTACACGAAGACGTCGAGGCCCGCGTGCACCCCGTCGAGCGCGGACGCCCGGACGCAGTGGTCGGTGGCGATGCCCACGATGTCGACGGCGTGCACGTCGCGGTCGAAGAAGACGTCGACGAGGTCCGCCCCTGCGTCCGTCGTGCCCTCGAACGCCGAGTACGCCGGCTCGCCCTGGCCCTTGCGGACGTGGACGTCGACGAACGACAGGTCGAGTGCCGGGTGGTACTCGGCCCCCGGCGTGTCGGCGACACAGTGCGCCGGCCACGTCGTCCGGAAGTCCGGGCCGTCGGCGCCGTCCGGGCTGTCGGTCACGGCGAAGTGTCCACCGTTGTCGCCGGTGGCGTCGTGCCAGTCGCGGGAGGCGACCACGAGGTCGTACTCGTCGGCGTGCCGGCGGAGGAACGCGGTGATGCGCTCGGCGAGTACCGCTCCCCCGTCGACCGCGAGCGCGCCGCCCTCGGTGAAGTCGTTCTGGACGTCGGTGATGAGCAGTGCCCTGGCCATGCGTCCATCCAACACCCGTCGGGTCAGGAGCCGGTGAGCGAGCCTCCGCACCGGTAGACCGCGGCCGTGACGGTGTCCAGTGCCGGCAGCGCGGCGGCCCGCGGCGACCCGATGGCGTAGAAGGCGAAGGTCAGCTTCGTGCCGTCGGCGGCGTCGATGTAGCCGCCGAGGGTGTTCGCGCTGTCGATCCACCCGGTCTTCGCGTGCACCTTGCCACGGGCGACCGCGTTCGCCCCGGTGAAGCGGCTCGACAGCGTGCCGGACACCCCGGCGACCGGCAGGACCTGCGCCAGGGTGCCGAGGCCCTTGTCGCCCCGGGTCACGGGCACCATCAGGTGCGCGACGAACGACGGCGACACGGCGTTCGACGCGCTCTCACCGGAGCCGTCGACGATCCGGATGCCGGACGGGTCGACGCCGTACCCGCGGAGGGCGTTGCTGTAGACACTGGTCAGCGAGGCCGCGGTCCCACCGGCGCCGGCCTGCTTCGACGAGACGCGGGCGAGCATCTCGGCGAGGGTGTTGTCCGAGTTCGGGATCATCTGCCCGATCAGTGTCGACACCGGCTGCGACTGCACCTGGGCGATGGTGTTCTGCGAGGTCGTCGCGCGCTGCGTCACCTGGGCGGTGGACGCACCGACCACACCGGCGTCGGCGAGCGCCGCGCGGAAGGCAACGCCAGCCCGGCCGATCGGGTCCTGGGACCGCGGCGAGGTCGCGGCTGCCGGGTTCGCGCGGTCACCATCGACCATGAGCGCAGTCACGTTCGGCTGGTACCCGATGGTCCGCTCGCTGATCGGCCAGGTCGGGTCCCAGGCGTCGGCGGCACTCCACCAGGTGCCGTCGGCGACGATGGTCCTCACCGGCGTGTTGCCGAGTCGCGCCTTCACCTGCTGCGCGAGCTGCCCGAGGCTCGGGGCCCCCGGGTAGACGGAGCCGCGGCCCGCCGTCAGGGTCGCGTCGCCGTGCCCGACGAGGGCGATGCTGCCGTTCCCCTCGTCGGTCACGGTCGTCGGGATGGTGTGTGCGCCGCCGAGGACCGCCAGGGCGGTCGCGCTCGTCAGGGTCTTCATCACGCTGCCGGTCTGCGCGGGCGTCCCGCCGTCACGGGAGAACAGCTCTTCCCCGGTGGCGGCGTTCATCACGTAGCCCTCGAAGCGCCCGAGACCGCTGGCCGAGGCCGCAGCGGCGACCGAGCAGGTCCGAGCGGCCGCCTGCGCCGACGCGGTCGGTGTCGGCGTCGCGGTCGGCTTCGCGGTCGGTGTGGCCGCCGGGGTCCGCGTCGGTGTCGCGGACGACGTCGGCGTCCGGGTGGCGAGCGGCGTCCGGGAGGCGCTGGCCGACCCCGCAGCGCTCGGCTGGTCCGCGGTCGCCGCGTTCACCGCGACCACCCCGCCGGAGGCGACCGCGAGGACCACGACGAGTCCACCGACCGCCCACGGCACGGGCTTCCGGCGGACGGAGGCGCGCAGGGCAGCCACGGAACGGTGGACGGGGCCGCCGACGGGCGGCTGAGGTGACTGCGGAGACATCCAGGCGATCCTACGAGACGCGGGCCCGAGCCTCCAGGCCCAGGGTCGACAGCGGGCCGTCGTCAGACGGAGTCAACCGTGGCACTCAGTCGACGTCGTCGGCCGGGTAGCGGACGCCGACCTGCCGCCGGGCTTCGTCCATCACCGCCATGATCGCGATGGTGTGGTCGAGGTGCGTGCTGCTGTCCGCCGGCACCCCGGCGGTGATCGCCGCTTCGAAGCCGCGGGCCTCGTGGTGGTAGCCGGCCAGTTCCTCGCGCCCGTCGAACTCCTCCACCACCGCGCCGTCGGCGTCGCGGATGCGCCAGGTGGTGGGCGTGCACCAGGTCGGGTCGAGGTCGATGCGCCCCTCGGTACCGATGATCGACGCACTGTTCGGGCTGCGCAGGTCGAGGGCGAAGTGCACCGTCGACTGGGCACCGCCCGGATGCGTCAGGACGATGCCCATCTGCGTGTCGACGCCCTGGTCGCTCAGCGTGCCGGAGGCTGCGACACCGGTCGGCGCGCCCAGCACGTCGACCGCGAACGACACCGGGTACACCCCGAGGTCGAGCAGGGCGCCGCCACCCAGCGCGGGATCGTTGAGTCGGTGCCGTGGGTCCGTCGGCAGCGACTGGTGGTGCGTCGCCTGCACCAGCCGGGGTGTGCCGATCCGGCCCTCGGCGAGGACCCGGCGCATCATCGCGGTCTGCGGCAGGAAGCGGGTCCACATCGCCTCCATCACGAGGACACCGCGCTCGTGCGCGGCGTCACGCACCCGTCGGGCCTCTCCCGCCGTGATCGTGAACGCCTTCTCGACCAGGACGTGCTTGCCGGCGGCGATCGCGAGCAGGGCGTCCTCGGCGTGCCGGGAGTGCGGCGTCGCCACGTAGACCGCGTCGACCTGGTCGTCCGCCACCAGGGCGGCGTAGTCACCGTGGGCACGCGGGATGCCGTGTTCGTCAGCGAAGGCCCGAGCGGACTCGTCGGTCCGGGAACCGACCGCGGTGAACACCACCCCCGCGGCACGGCAGTCGCGGACGAAGGACCGGGCGATGCCGCCGGTCCCGAGTACTCCCCATCGGATGGCCATGCGTCGTGTCTACCAGCAGCGCCCGCTCCGGTCGTGGCGAGATCGGCGACCTGTGGACAGATCCGTGCTGCACAGGTCGCACTCTCCACAGGTCGTTCCGTGCGCGGGTCGTTCCGTGCGCAGGTCCTCCGTGCACCGGCCGTCAGGACGCGGAGCGTACCGTGCGGGTCACCAGCCGGCACGACTGGAGGCCCGACACCGGAACGCGGGACGGGCCTCCAGTCCGACGCACTGGTGGGCACGCGCGCCGGGGGCGCGCACCGACGCGAGGAGGCGCCGTGACCGGACCGGAACCGTGGTGGACAGGAGCCGTCGTCTACCAGGTGTACCCGCGGAGCTTCGCCGACGGGAACGGCGACGGGGTCGGCGACCTCGCCGGCCTGCGACGCCGCCTGGACCACATCGCAGAGCTCGGCGTGGACGTCGTCTGGCTGTCACCGGTGTACCGGTCGCCCCAGGCCGACAACGGCTACGACATCGCCGACTACGAGGACATCGACCCGCTGTTCGGCACCATCGACGAGTTCGACGCGCTGCTGGTCGAGGTGCACCAGCGCGGCATGAAGCTCGTCATGGACCTCGTCGTCAACCACTCCAGCGACCAGCACCCCTGGTTCCGTGCCGCCCGGCAGTCCCGCACCTGCCCGAAGCACGACTGGTACATCTGGCGCGACCCGGTCGACGGCCACGAGCCGAACAACTGGCGTGCCGCGTTCGGTGGCCCGGCCTGGTCGTGGGACCCCGGCACCGGTCAGTACTACCTGCACATGTTCACGCCGCAGCAGCCGGACCTGAACTGGGAGAACCCGGACCTCCGCGCCGCCGTGTACGACATGATGAACCGCTGGCTGGACCGCGGTGTCGACGGGTTCCGGATGGACGTCATCAACCACATCGCCAAGGACGACGACGCCCTCTCCGGCGACAGCGACGCGTACGTCATGCAACCCCGCATCCACGACCACCTGCAGGAGATGCACGAACGCGTCTTCGCCGGTCGGGAGGCCCTGCTCACCGTCGGCGAGATGCCCGGCGTCACCGTCGAGGACGCCGCGCTCTTCACCGACCCGGAACGCCACGAGCTCGACATGGTGTTCCAGTTCGAGCACGTCGGACTCGACCACGCACCCTCATCGAAGTTCACCCGGCAGGACACCGACCTGCCGGCGCTCAAGCGCTCGCTCGCACGGTGGCAGACCGGGCTCGAGGACCGCGGGTGGAACTCGCTCTACCTGTCGAACCACGACCAGCCGCGGCCGGTGTCGCGGTTCGGCGCCGGGCTGTCCGACCCCTTCGCCTTCCGCTACGAGTCGGCCACGCTGCTCGCGACCGTGCTGCACCTGCACCGCGGCACCCCGTACGTCTACCAGGGCGACGAGATCGGCATGGTGAACGCCGGCTTCACCAGCCTCGACGAGTACCGCGACATCGAGTCGCTGAACTGGTTCCGCGGAGCCGTCGGCGGCGGCATGCCCGAGTCCGAAGCGATCGAGGCCCTCGCCTTCCGCAGCCGCGACAACGCCCGCACGCCCATCCCCTGGGACGACAGCGAGCCCGCCGGCGGGTTCTCCACCGCCGAACCGTGGATCGGGATGGGGCAGGGCTGGCCGCGGGTCACCGTCGCGGGTGACCGAGCCGCCGGGGACCGCTCGGTGTACGAGCACCACCGACGACTCATCGACCTGCGGCACCGCTCCCGCACCGTGCGGCTCGGGAGCTTCGCGCTGCTCGAGCCCGAGCACCCGGCGCTGTGGGCGTTCACACGGGCGCTCCCCGACGCGGACGAGGCACCGCTCGTCGTGGTCGCGAACCTGTCGGCGTCGGACCTGGAGCTGCCGGAGTCGGTCGGGAGGCGCGTGGGGGCGTTGGTGCTGGGGAACCTCGGTGAGCCGGCGGTCGCCGGGCGGCTGCGTCCGTGGGAGGCGCGCGTGCACGAGTGCCGGTGACGGGCCTCCCAGGGTGGGGCCGGGTGATCGTCGACGTGCGTGCGGGTTGCGCGCTGCACTGGTGCGGGCTGCACTGCTCCGGGCTGCACTGCTCCGGGCTGCACTGCTGTGCACTGAGCCGCTCCGGGAACGGAGAACCCCCTCGCTCCGGGAGGAACGAGGGGGTTTCGGAGCCGCCTGTCGGAATCGAACCGACGACCTATTCATTACGAGTGAATCGCTCTACCGACTGAGCTAAGGCGGCGGACGCTCCGGAGATCCGGAGCGGCACGAGAAATCACTGTACAGGATCAGACGAGGGAGCGCGAAACGAGCGCGCCGAGATCGGCGAAGGACCGCGCGAGTTCGTCGACGAGGTGCGCGTCGGCATCCCCCTCGGACCACTCCCACCAGGCGTGCCGCAGTGCGGCCATGCCCACGAGCGACGCCAGCCGTGCGCGGCGACGGACCTCGTCGTCTGCCGGCGTCGCGGGCGCGCTGCTCTCGTCCGGCAGGCCGTCCTCGCGCCGCAGCCGTCGCTCGACGACCGACTGGACAGCGGCCTGGAACTCCTTCATCGACGCCATCCGCTGACTGAAGAGCTCCGGGTTCGCGCGGAGGACCTGCTGCCGCTCGCCGATCAGCCCGCGCTCGTCGATGAGTTCGTGTGCGGAGTGCACGAGCAGGGCGCCGAGGTCGGCGAGCAACTCCCCCGACGGGCCGCCGGCGACGAAGGTCTCGACGTCCTCGCCCTGGGGCAGGGTCGGGTCGTCGCCGAGGATCGCCTGCTCCTTGCTCGGGAAGTAGTTGAAGAACGTGCGCGGCGAGACGTCCGCGCGACGGGAGACCTCGTCGACCGTGACCGCCGAGAGCCCGTGCTCGATCGCGATGCTGAGCGCGGCCTGCTGGATCGCCAGGCGGGTGGCGCGGCGCTTCCGTTCGCGGAGGCCCGGTGCAGCGTCGGTCATGGGGCGATCCTCCCACGTCGACCATCGCGCCCAGCATGAGAACCCTGTCGGGATCCCCAGGCTGCGTCGAGGTCCCGTCCGCTCATGTGCCGGTCCTCAGCGGACGGCGCGGGCGACCGTGACGAGCAGCGCCTCGAGGGCCAGGAGCGCTGCCACGTTCGCGCCGATCCGCTGCCGGGCCGTCGCGATGGCATCGAGTACCTCGAGCGCCGCCGCGGGCGGGACCGACGGCAGGGCCCGCTCGAGCTCGTGTCGGATCGCCAGGTTCACCGGCTCGGTCGGCGCGCCGAGTCCGAGCAACAGCAGGTCGCGGTACAGCGAGGACACATCGACCAGGATGCGGTCCAGACCATCGCGGAGGCTGCGGGTCGCCCGGCGCTTCTGGTCCTCCTCGAGCACGCGGAGCTGCGAGCGGAGGGCCGGGGGGACGGTGCCGCCCGGCTGCACGCCGAGGGACCGGAGGGCGGCATCGCGCTCCTCGGCGTCACGTTCGAGGGTGATCGCCTTCGCGTCCTCGTCCGCCACGGCCAGCAACGCGGCCGCGGCGTTCACGGCGTCGCCCACGCTGCGGATCGCGAGGACCGTGGTCAGTGTCCGTCGACGACGGTCGCGGGCGTCCTCGCTCGTGGCCAGGCGCTGCGCCATGCCGATGTGGCTCTGGGCCTGACGGGCGGCATCGGTCGCGAGGACGCGGTCCACACCGGTCCGCGCCACGATCAGGTCGGCGACCGACTCGATGCCCGGCACCCGCAGTCGGACCGAACGCACGCGCGACCGGATCGTCGGCAGCAGGTCGGCCTCACTCGGGGCGCACAGGATCCACACGGTGCGCTCCGGCGGTTCCTCGAGCGCCTTGAGCAGCAGGTTCGAGGTCCGTTCGGTCATCCGGTCGGCGTCCTCGACGATGAGCACGCGGTACCGGCCCACCGAGGGCGAGAAGTGCGACGAGGTCACCAGCTGCCGGATCTCGTCGATCGTGATGATGACGCGCTGGGTCGTCAGTCGGGCGACGTCGGGGTGCGTACCGGCGCTGATCAGCCGGAGCGTGTGGTCGTCGTCCGGGCCGTTGCCGACCAGGGCGGCGGCGAAGGCCGCGGCGACGTTGGAGCGTCCGGAGCCGGGCGGGCCGGTGATCAACCACGAGTGGGTCATGCCCCCCGAGCCGTCGGTCGACTCGGCGGCACTCCGCAGCGCCGCGACGGACTCTTCCTGCCCGGTCAGGCCCTCCCACACACTCACAGGACGATCCTCGCAGGACCCACCGACGGGGCAGACGTTCGGCCCGCTGACGGGCGCGTCACTGCGTCGCGGGGCATCACGCAGCGCCGATCAGGGCGGCGACGGCCGCTCGGATGCGCTCCTGCACCAGGTCGGCCGGCTCCGCGGCGTCGACGACCAGGAACCGGTGCGGCTCGGCACGGGCCATGTCGAGGAACGCCTGCCGGACGGTCTCGTGGAAGGTGGCCGCCTCGGACTCCAGGCGATCGAACACGTCACCGCGAGCGGCAGCGACACGTTCGCGCCCGATGCTGACGTCGAGGTCGAGCAGCACCGTGAGGTCCGGCGTCATGCCGTCGGCAGCCCAGTCCGACACCGAACGGATCTGATCGGCGCCGAGGTCACGCGCCACGCCCTGGTACGCCACCGACGAGTCGATGTACCGGTCCTGCAGGACGACGTCACCACGGGCCACGGCCGGACGGACGACCGTCTCGACATGGTGTGCGCGGTCGGCGGCGTAGAGCAGCGCCTCAGCACGGGGTGTCACGTGGCCGCGGTCGTGCAGGACGATCTCGCGGATGCGCTGCCCGAGGTCCGTGCCACCGGGCTCCCGGGTCCGGACCACCCGCCGACCGTGCGCCCCGAGCCACTGCTCGAGACGCTCGGCCTGCGTGGTCTTGCCTGCGCCGTCACCGCCCTCGAGGGTGATGAACCAGCCGCGGTCGGCGCCGTCCGTCGTCACTTCTTCTTCGCGGGGGCGCGACGGGCCGGGGCCTTCTTCTTGACCGGGCCCTTGGCGCGCTTGTCGGCGAGCAGCTGGACGGCTCGCTCGAAGTCGACCGTCTCGACCTCTTCACCGCGCGGGATCGTGGCGTTCGTCTCACCGTCGGTGACGTACGGGCCGAAGCGGCCGTCCTTCACCTTGATCGGCTTGCCGGACACCGGGTCCGCGTCGAACTCCTTGAGCGCAGCGCTGGCGGCACGCTTGGCGCCGTACTTCGGCTGCGCGAACAGTTCGAGGGCCCCGGGCAGGTCCACGTCGAAGATGGCGTCCTCGCTCGGGAGGGTCCGGGTGTCCGTGCCCTTCTTGAGGTACGGCCCGTACCGCCCGTTCTGCGCGGTGATCTCGTCGCCGGACTCCGGGTCCTTCCCGACGGTGCGCGGGAGGTCCAGGAGCTTCAGCGCGGTCTCGAGGTCGACCGAACCCGGGTCCATCGACTTGAAGAGGGACGCGGTGCGCTCCTTCGGCGCGGCGGCCTTCTTGGCCGTCGTCTTCTTGGCGGGCGCCTTCTTCGCGGCCGCGGTCTTGCTCGCGGCCGTCTTGGTGGTGGTCTTCGTGTCGGCTGCCGCTGCTGCCGGCTCGGGTTCGGCCGCCAGGACCTCTCCCGTGGCCGGGTCGACGGTCGGCTCGGGCTCGGGGGTGCGCTCGGTCACGTACGGACCGAAGCGGCCGTCCTTCGCGAGGACCTCTTTGCCCGTCTCCGGGTTGATGCCGACCACGCGGTCGCTGACGACCGGGGCCTCGACCAGTTCGCGGGCCTTGTCGAGGGTGAGCTCGTCCGGCGCGATGTCCTCGGGCACGTTGACGCGGCGCGGCTTCTCCGGGTCGTCGCTCGGGGTCTCGATGTAGGGGCCGTACCGACCGATGCGGAGGGTCAGGCCCGGCGCGAGTTCGACCGAGTTGATCTCGCGGGCGTCGATCTCGCCGAGGTTGTCGATGACCGTGCGGAGACCGCGCTGGTCACCGCCACCGAAGTAGAACTCCTTGAGCCAGTCGACGCGGTCTTCCTCGCCGTTGGCGATGCGGTCGAGGTCGTTCTCCATCTCGGCGGTGAAGTCGTACTGCACCAGGTCGCCGAAGTAGTCCTCGAGCAGACGGACGACGCTGAACGCGATCCAGTTCGGCACCAGGGCGGTACCACGCTGCGTCACGTACCCACGGTCCATGATCGTGGAGAGGATCGCGGCGTAGGTCGACGGGCGTCCGATGCCGAGCTCTTCGAGCGTCTTCACCAGGCTGGCCTCGGTGTAGCGCGGCGGAGCGGAGGTGTCGTGTCCCTTGGCGGCGACGTCCGAGACGCCCAGGTGGTCGCCCTCGGCCATCTGCGGCAGCTTCGCGTCGTCGGCGGAGTCGCTCGAGGCGCGTTCTTCGTCCCGGCCCTCTTCGTACGCGTTGAGGAAGCCGCGGAACGTGATGACGGTACCGGAGGCGGTGAACTCGACGTCGGTGCCGTTCGCGGTGCTCGCGAGACCCTCGACCGGTTCGGTCGACGCGATGCCGAGCACGACCGACGCGGTCGAGCCCTTCGCGTCGGCCATCTGCGACGCGACGGTGCGCTTCCAGATGAGGTCGTAGAGACGGAGGTCGTTGCCCCGGAGGACACCCTCCATCTGCGACGGCGTCTTGAACGTGTCACCGGCGGGACGGATGGCCTCGTGGGCCTCCTGCGCGTTCTTGCTCTTGCCGGCGTAGGAACGGGGCTTGGCCGGGATCGAGTCCGCTCCGTACAGCGTGGTCGCCTGCTTCCGAGCCGCGGAGATCGCCTGCTGCGACAGCGACGCGGAGTCGGTACGCATGTAGGTGATGTGGCCGTTCTCGTACAGCGACTGCGCGACGCTCATCGTCTGGCGAGCCGAGAAGCGGAGCTTGCGAGCCGCTTCCTGCTGCAGCGTCGACGTGGTGAACGGAGCGGCCGGTCGCCGCGTGTACGGCTTCGACTCGACGCTGCGGACGACGGCGTCGCCGGCCCGGTCGAGGACCGCGGACAGCGAGCTGGCGGACCCCTCGTCGAGACGGACGACGTCGGACGTGGTCTGGCCCTGGTCGTCGAAGTCACGACCGGAGGCGACGCGCTTGCCGTGGATCCGGGCGAGGCGAGCCGTGAAGCCGCCCTGCTCGGGCTTCTCGAAGCGGGCCGTCAGGTCCCAGTAGTTGGCGGAGACGAACGCGAGACGCTCGCGCTCCCGGTCGACGACCAGGCGGGTGGCGGCGGACTGCACACGACCGGCGGAGAGCCCGGGCCCGACCTTGCGCCACAGGACCGGCGAGACCTCGTACCCGTAGAGACGGTCGAGGATGCGGCGGGTCTCCTGGGCGTCGACCAGCGCGGTGTCGAGTTCCCGCGTGGCTTCCTGGGCGCGCTGGATCGCTTCCTTGGTGATCTCGTGGAACACCATGCGCTTCACGGGCACCTTGGGCTTCAGCACCTGGAGCAGGTGCCACGCGATGGCCTCGCCTTCGCGGTCTTCATCTGTTGCGAGGTAGAGCTCGTCGGCGTCCTTCAGGGCACGCTTGAGGTCGGCGACGGTCTTCTTCTTCGCATCGGAGACGACGTAGTACGGCTCGAAGCCGTTGTCGACGTCGACCGAGAACTTGCCGAGGGAGCCCTTCTTGAGCTCGGCCGGGAGGTTCTTGGGCTCGACGAGGTCACGGATGTGTCCGACGGACGCCTGGACCTCGTATCCGTCGCCGAGGTATTGCGCGATCGTCTTCGCCTTCGCGGGGCTCTCGACGATCACGAGCTTCTTCGTGCCTGGCACGTGTCTCCTTGATCGATGGTGCTGATCGGCCGACGGACGTCGTGGAAGCGTCCGGGTCGACCGGGAATTCGGTGACCGGCGGGCCGACAGGCACACCATACACACTCCGGTGGGGATGGCCGGTGGAGCCGGAGCCGGTCCGCCACACATGACCGGACCGCTCGGACTGCCGTCGGCGCGTCGCCGATCACGGCCGCGGACCGGCGACGGCGACCGCGTGGGCAGACAGCGGACCGGTGCCGACGGACACCTCGACCCGGGCGCGCGCGCCGTCGACACCGCAGCCGACGAGGACGGCTGCGTTGACCCGAGCGAGTCGTGCAGCGGCGGCGCAGGGTGGGTCCGTCACGAGGCCGACGGTCGCTGCCGCCGCGGCGAGCGCCGCCGCGTCGGCTGCGCCTCGGGCACGCGCGGCCGCGACCCGGTGTCCGGCGGCACCGAGCAACGAGGCCGTCACGATGCTGGTCGTGGCCAGGACCGCGATGAGCACGACCGTCGCGGAACCACGCTCACCGACCGGCCGCATCGGCTTCGTCCGCCGCGCAGCTGTCCCCCAGCAGGACGATGCCCGAGAAGGGCCCCGTCCCGGCGGGACGCCCGGCGTGGACGCAGACGAGGCCGGCAGCGTGCTCGACCCGGACGGACTCGGCGTCCGCCTGGTCGAGCGCCTGCCGAGCAGCCGGGTCGTCCCCGCGCGCGGTGGCCCGGGCAGCGACGGCAGCGGCGGTCTGCAGCCGCCCCTGCCCGTCGACGGCGAGCACGCCGGCGATCCCGACTGTCAGGACGACCGCGACGACGGGCAGTGCGAGGGCGAACTCGACCGTGACCGAGCCGCGGTCGCGCCCTGGGCCCTGCCTGGCGCGCTGTACCGCTCTCATGGAGTCAGTGCCGTTCGGACCAGGTCGGTCAGGATCGCCTGCACCTCTCCGGAGCGCATCACCGCGACGAGCACCCCGGCGAAGGCGACCGCGGCGAGGATGACGACGGCGTACTCCGCCGTGGCGGATCCCCGGTCCTCGGCGATCCTGCTCCGCAGCGCCGTCCAGTGCACCCGATGGTGTTCCCGCATCTCTTCGTTCCTCTCTACTGTGGCGCCGGCCGCTCCGGCGCTCTGGGCGGACCCGGCAACGAGGTGGTCCGTCGTTCCGCGCCCTGGATCCACCTTCGGCGAGGACGACCTCGGGCAGGAGAGCCACGATCCGGTCCGTGCAGAGGTCAGCGGAGTCCGGGAGATGTGGAGGAGAGGATCCCGAGCACGACGGGCACAACCCCGACGCACACGAACGCCGGCAGTACACAGACCCCGAGCGGCAGCACCAACCGCACCCCGAGTCGTTCGGCCCGCACCAGACCCTCGGCAGCGGCATCAGCGCGTCGGTCGACGGCAGCGGCGCGGAGGAGCCCGGCTGCCGGGACGCCGGCGTGGTCTGCCAGGGCGAGGGTCTCGGCGAGCCGCCGCCGGTCCACCTCGGGCCAGTCGCGGTCGCCGTAGACCGCCGCGACCGTCCGGTCAGCGTCGGACCAGGCGCCGCCGCCGGACAGCGCGACGGCCCAGACCTCGAGGAGCAGGCCGGGCGCTCCCCCGGTGTCGGCGGCCGCGGCGAGCAGGTGCCGGCTCCAGCGCACGGCCACGGCCACGAGCAGTGCTGCGACGACGACGCAGGACCATCCGAGTGGCGTCCTGGTGAGCACACCGACCGTGTCGACGCCCCATGCCGAGCCCAGCAGCACACCGAAGGCCGGCAGTGTCAGTACCACCCGGGCACTGGCCCGCGGACCGGCGAGGGCCGTGCGCACCGCTCGTTCCGCCGCCGCCCGGTCACGCAGGGCTCCGGCGAGCGCGCGGAGTGCGGGGACGACGGGCGATCCGGTCCGGGCAGCCACGGCGAGCACGCCGTCGACCTCGGACCCACCGGTGCTGGGTGGCCTCCCGACGGACGACGACCGGCGTGGTCCGGTGCCGGCGCCGGCTCCGGCGCCGGCTCCGAGTTCGGCCACCAGCGTCAGCGCCCGGGGCGGCGGCACCCCGGCCGCCACCAACACCGCGACGCGATCCACCGCGCGCGCCACGGCGAGCGCATCATCCGGCGGCGTCACGCTCCGCGGGTCCGTCGATGGGCGCCGCTGGCGGCGCGAGGTCGCTGGCGCGCCGCACCGCCGTCACCGGTGTCGGCGTCGGCGTCGGCGTGCACTCCAGCGGGACCGACACCACCGCCGGCGCCACCGCCGGGACCGCCGGGAGCGCCGGGACGGCCGGTGACGCCACGATCGACCCCGCTGGCGTTCCCGCTGGCGGGCAGAGGGCCGACACCGTCGTCGCTGTCACCGTCGACACGCGCGGGCGCCACCCTGGCGCGGCGTGCCCGCTCCCCGCCGGACGCCCCCGCGGGCGAACCGGACCGCCCGCGCCCCTCGAACCCCGTGCTCGCTCCGACCGACACCGCCGCAGGCCCACGCCCGGGCCCGGGCCCGTGCCCGGGTCCAGCCCCGGACTCCGCCACCGCCACCGCCACCACCTCGAGCTGCCCCTGCCGGTCCACGCCGAACCGCCCGACCTCGGCGAGCCGCCGGACCCCGTTCCGCCGCTCCACGTGCAGGACGAGGTCGAACGCGCTCGCCGCCTGCCGTGCCAGGGACGCAGGACCCAGCCCGGCGAGCGCTCCGAGCGCCTCGAGCCGCGCCGCGACGTCGCCGACCCCGTTCGCGTGGACCGTCCCCGCTCCCCCGTCGTGCCCGGTGTTGAGCGCGGAGGTGAGCTCGCGGATCTCTGCGCCCCGGCACTCCCCCACGACGATGCGGTCGGGCCGCATCCGCAGCGCTTCGCGGAGGAGCCGTTCCGTCCCGAGCGCCCCCGCGCCCTCCGCGTTGGCCTGCCGCGCTTCGAGGGCGACGACGTGCGGGTGGTCGATCCGGAGTTCGGCGACGTCCTCGACCGTGACGATCCGCTCGTCCGTCGGGACCGACCCGAGCATCGCCGCGAGGAGGGTCGTCTTGCCGCTGCCGGTCGCCCCGGTGATGAGGACGTTCCGTCGCTCCTGCACGGCCCGGTCGACGACGGCGCGCGGCACGTGCTGGAAGAAGCCGCCGTCGGCGAGCCGGTCGATCGTCGGGACCGCGTTCTGTGGCAGTCGGATCGAGATGGTGGTGCCGAGGACGCTCACCGGCGCGAGGACCACGTGGACCCGGATGCCGTCGCCGTGACGGACGTCCGCGCACGGTGTGGTCTCGTCGACGTGGCGACCACCGCGGGCCACGAGGGCTCGAGCGAGGTCACGGGTCCGCCGTTCCGAGAGGACGAGGCCGCTGACCGCGGTGAGCGCACCGCCTCGGTCGGTCCAGACCCCGCGTCCCCCGAGCACCAGCACGTCGGTGACGCGGTCGTCGGCGACGAGGGGTGCGAGTTCCTCGAAGTCGACGAGCGCGGCGGCCTGACGACGGTGCTCCGGACGTGGGGTGCCGGGGAGGAACGGTGCGCGATGCCGGTGCATGTCGACGACGGTACGGACGGGGCGGGCCCGCCCAGTGACTCCAGGACGGACCGGTGGAGAACGCAACCACCGGTGGCCAGGGTGCGGGACTTGTACCCCGAACTTGTCGGCCGTACCCCGCCGTCGAGCCCCGGATCCCGAGGATTCCGGGGCTCTCGCCGGTCCGCAATGAGGGGGACACTCGAAGAACGGTCGGTCCAGTCCGTGTGGTTGCAGGAGCACGATGCGTCATCCTGCCGGTGGACCGCTCTGTCCACCGTTCCGCGTACCTGCGCGGATCGAGCAGGTCTGAGCGGGCCTCACGGAGGGCCCGGGAGACGCGGGCGCCGCGGGAAAAAGAAGAGGCGGCACCTGTTGGGGGGAACGGGTGCCGCCAGGACACCGGCGGATTGGGGGGAATCTTGGCCGGCGCCACCGGGAACGAGCCCGGCAGGAACAACTGTACCCCAGGAACCGGATCCGACGACACCTCTGACCGGAGAACGCGATCGAGTGCGTGGATCGACCATCCGGCCGTGCGGGACCGGACCCGAGCATCCGCGGTGAGCGAGTTGTCCACAGGCGCCTCGGCGGCGTCGGCGCTCGGAGTAGTCTCCGGAGGCGCCCGGTCATCGACTGCCTCGGTGGTCCGACCGCGCCCCCGGCGGACGAGACGAGAGGACATCGATGACGATTCCGCAGCAGGACCAGACCCGTACCGACCAGACCGGTGCTGGCCAGAACCCGGCCGACCAGAACCAGACCGACCAGACCCCCGGTGACGCCACGACGTTCCCGCCGTCGCCGGAGTTCGTGGCCGACGCGGTGGCCGACCGTGCCCTGCACGACGCCGCCAGCGCGGACCGGGTGGCCTTCTGGGCCGAGCAGTCCCGCGCCCTGCTGGAGTGGCGGACGCCGTTCACGAGCACGCTCGACTGGTCCGCGGCCCCGTTCGCACGCTGGTTCGCGGACGGCGAGCTGAACGTCGCCGAGAACTGCCTGGACCGGCACGTCCGCGCGGGCAACGGCGACCGCGTCGCGATCCACTTCGAGGGCGCGAACGGCGACACCCGCACCATCACCTACGCGCAGCTGACCGCCGACGTGCAGCGTGCGGCGAACATGCTCGCGGGCCTCGGCGTCACGCAGGGCGACCGCGTCGTCGTCTACCTGCCGCTGATCCCGGAGGCCGTGGTCACGATGCTGGCGATCGCCCGCCTCGGTGCGATCCACTCCGTCGTCTTCGGCGGCTTCAGCGCAGAGAGCCTGCGCGCCCGTATCGAGGACGCCGGCGCCAAGGTCGTCGTGACGGCCGACGGCGGTTGGCGCCGGGGTGCCGTCTCGCCGCTCAAGCCCGCGGTCGACGAGGCCCTGCAGGGCGAGGGCACCGACAGCGTCGAGCACGTGCTGGTGGTGCAGCGCGGCGGCAACGACGTCGAGTGGACCGACCGGGACCGCTGGTGGCACGACGAGTTCGCCGCAGCCGCCCCGGAGCACGAGGCGCAGGCGTTCCCCGCCGAGAATCCCCTCTTCATCCTGTACACGTCCGGTACGACCGGCAAGCCCAAGGGCATCGTGCACACCTCCGGTGGCTACCTGACCCAGGCGGCGTACACGCACAAGAACGTGTTCGACATGCACCCGGAGAAGGACGTCTACTGGTGCACCGCCGACATCGGCTGGATCACCGGGCACACCTACGTCGTCTACGGCCCGCTCGCGAACGGCGTGACACAGGTCCTGTACGAGGGCACCCCCGACGAGCCGAAGCCCGGCCGGTGGTGGGACCTCGTCGACGCGTACGGCGTCACGGTCCTGTACACCGCACCCACCGCCGTGCGCGCGGCGATGAAGGCCGGACGGCAGATCCCGGAGGCACGCAGCCTCGAGACCCTGCGCCTGCTGGGCAGCGTCGGGGAACCGATCAACCCCGAGGCCTGGCAGTGGTACCGGCAGGTCATCGGGCACGACCGCACCCCGATCGTCGACACGTGGTGGCAGACCGAGACCGGCGGCATCATGATCTCGGCCCTGCCCGGCGTCACGAAGCTCAAGCCCGGCGCCGCCCAGACTCCGCTGCCCGGCATCGTCGCTGAGATCGTCGACGACGACGGCAACCGCGTCGGACCGGGTGGCAGCGGCTACCTCACGATCACCGAGCCGTGGCCTGCGATGGCCCGCGGCATCTGGGGTGACCAGGACCGCTTCGTCGAGACGTACTGGTCACGCTTCCCCGGCCGCTACTTCGCCGGCGACGGTGCCCGTCTGGACGGCGAGGGCGACATCTGGGTGCAGGGACGCGTCGACGACGTCATGAACGTCTCCGGACACCGGTTGTCCACGGCCGAGATCGAGTCGGCACTGGTCGGTCACGAGGGCGTCGCCGAGGCAGCGGTCGTCGGTGCCGCCGACGAGACGACCGGACAGGCGGTGGTCGCGTTCGTGATCCTCACCGCCGACGCCGCGGCGGACGTCGACCGCGTGTCCGCGGCGACCGAACTGCGCAACTGGGTCGGCAAGCGGATCGGCCCGATCGCGAAGCCCCGCCAGGTCGTCATCGTCCCCGAGCTGCCGAAGACGCGCTCGGGCAAGATCATGCGCCGCCTGCTCCGCGACGCTGCCGAGGGCCGACGCATCGGCGACACGACGACGTTGGCCGACCCGACGGTGATGGCGACCATCGCGGAACTGATGTAGACCCGCCGCCGGAAGGAGGGCCTCCCGTCCGATGCGGACTGGAGGCCCTCCTTCTCGTTCGCAGACCGGTCACGTCCGCCGGTGGTTCAGTCCGTCAACTCGACGATCAGCTCCACCTCGACGGGGGCGTCGAGCGGGAGCACCGCGACGCCGACGGCGCTGCGGGCGTGGATGCCCGCTTCACCGAAGACGTCGCCGACGAGCTGCGAGGCGCCGTTCGCGACGCCGGGCTGACCGGTGAAGGAGGGGTCCGAGGCGACGAAGACGGTCACCTTGACGACCTTCGCCACCCGGTCGAGCGACCCGGCGACGCTCTGCACGGCGGCGAGGCCGTTCAGTGCGGCCTGCCGAGCCTGCGCGGTCGCGATCTCGGCGTCGACCGCGGACCCGACCTTGCCGGTGACCGGGAGGGCGCCGTCGACGAAGGGCAGCTGCCCCGCGGTGAAGACGTGCGAGCCCGAGACCACGGCCGGGACGTACGCCGCGACGGGCGCGGCGACGGCCGGGATCGTGAGGCCGAGCTCGCGCAGGCGGTCCTCGATGCTCATGCGTCGACCTTCGGACGCTTCAGGTAGGCGACCAGGCCGCCCTCGGGGCCGGTGACGACCTGGACCAGTTCCCAGCCCTGGTCACCGAAGTTGTTCAGGATGGCAGTGGTGTTGTGGATGATCAACGGAGTCGTGAGGTATTCCCAGCGGCGCATGCGGTTCCTTGCCAGCCTTTCAGTCCGAGGTGTCGTTTAGGCTGCATCCTATGTCTGCCCAGAAGACGTCTGCCCGTCGGACCAAGCCCGTCTCCGCAGTCGGCGCCTTCATCGGTTTCGTCGGCTTCAGCGCACTCGCCGGTCTGCTCGTCACGATCGGTGTCACCCCGGCCATCGCGGTCGCCGGTGTCACGACGACCTCGACCATCGGGGTGTTCGAGTCCCTGCCCGAGTACATCGAGCTCGGCGACCTGCCCCAGCGCAACGAAGTGCTGGCCTACCAGGGCGGCAAGCCCGTGCACCTGGCGACGGTCTACGACCAGAACCGCCAGGAACTGAAGTACGACCAGATCAGCGACAACCTGAAGAACGCGGCCATCGACGGCGAGGACAAGCGCTTCTGGGACCACGGCGGGGTCGACATGACCTCGCTGGTGCGAGCTGGCGTGGGTACGGTCGCGGGCGGTGGCCTCGGTGACTCCGGCGGTGGCTCGACCCTGACCATGCAGCTGGTCCGCAACATCAAGATGCAGCAGGCACTCGAGCTCCCGACACAGGAAGAGCGCCTCAAGGCCTACAACGAGGCCACGAAGGTCTCGGTCTCCCGCAAGCTCGAGGAGATGAAGCTCGCGATCGGGCTCGCGAAGAAGTACTCGAAGAAGGACATCCTCACCGGGTACCTCAACATCGCCTTCTTCGGCGACCAGACCTACGGCGTGCAGGCTGCGGCCCAGCACTACTACGGCAAGAACGCCACGGACCTGACCCCCGCCGAGGGCGCGTCCATCCTGGCCATCGTGCAGTCGCCGAACACCCGCAACCTGTCGGACCCCAAGTTCTACGAGGCCAACGTCGCCCGTCGTGACGTCATCCTCAAGTCGATGTACGCGCAGAAGCACATCGACAAGAAGCAGTTCGACGAGGCCATCGCGTCGAAGCCGGCCGACTACGTGCACCTGACCGACCCGACCCAGGGCTGCAAGGCTTCCGCCGGCAACGGTTCGCAGTTCTTCTGCGACTACGCGGTGCAGATCGTCAAGGAGATGTCGCAGCTCGGTGCGACGCAGAAGCAGCGCGACGCCGCCTGGCGCAACGGTGGCTACACGATCCAGACCACGCTGAACCTCGACCTGAACAACGCGCAGAAGGACCTGATCAACCAGTACGCGCCGAACACCGAGTCCCGGTTCGCACTGGGTGGCGTGCTGAACTCGGTCGAGGCCGACACCGGCCGTGTGCTGACGATGGTGCAGAACAAGAACTACAACCAGCTGGCGAAGTGCGGCTCGCAGGGCGCAGACCCGAACGCCTGTGCGCCGGCCACCGACACGGGTCTGAACCTCAGTGTCGACCAGCAGTACGGCGGCGGTGAGGGCTTCCAGACCGGTTCGACGTTCAAGCCGTTCACGCTGCTGAACTGGCTGCAGAACGGCCACGGGCTGCAGGAGATCGTGAACGGGACGCCGCGCACGTTCTCGAGCTTCACGCAGTGCGACCAGACGTACTCGACCAGCTACCCGGTCAGCAACGACGCTCCGGGTGAGGGCGGGAACATGACCGTCGAGAACGCGACCTACCGCTCGATCAACAACTCGTACGTCCAGATGGAGCAGAAGCTCGACGGGTGCGAGATCCGCGACACCGCGGAGTCGCTCGGCGTGCACCTCGCCAAGCCGCGGAAGACGTCCACCGAGTTCGCGGACGACATGTCGAAAGCGTCGACCACCCGCGTCAAGACGAACCCGTCGTTCGTCCTCGGCACGAACTACATCGCGCCGCTGACCATGGCCGCGGCGTACGCGGGCATCGCGAACAAGGGCACGTTCTGCCGGCCGATCGCGATCGACAACGTCACGAACGCCGACGGCAAGTCGCTCGGCGGCCAGCCGAAGGACTGCACCCAGGCGATCGACCCGCAGGTCGCCGCCACCGCGATCTACGCCCTCAAGAAGGTCCTGACGATCGGTACCGCAGTCGGTGGCCGGACCGCGGACGGCTACGACGAGTTCGCGAAGACCGGTACGACCGACCTCGCAGACCAGATCTGGCTCGTCGGCGCGACCAGCAAGGCCGCGACCGCCGCGTGGATGGGCAACATCGAGGGCAAGCAGAACCTTCGCTTCATCTACGGTCCGAACGGCCAGTACGCCGGATCCCGCACCGCGCTCTGGCGCCAGGCGCAGGCCGTCGTGAACACCCAATACCCCGGCGGCGAGTTCGAGACCCCGTCCGCGGCGGCCATCCGCGGCAACAGCATCAGCGTCCCGAACGTGGCCGGGCAGACCCCCGACGCGGCTCGGGCAGCGCTCGCGAACGTCGGCCTGACGTACGTCGACGGCGGGGTGCAGTCCGGCGGCGGAACCGCGGGGACGGTCTCGTCGACCAGTCCGGCAGCCGGACTCCAGCTCTCCAAGGGGTCGAGCGTGACGGTCTACACCACGGACGGTTCGCAGGCCTCGGTCCCCGATGTCGGCGGCAAGAAGGTCGACGACGCGAAGTCGACCCTGGCGGGGGCCGGGTTCACGAACGTGGCCGTCGCCGGTGACTACGAGCGTGGCAACGGCAAGAACGAGTGCACGGTCGCCGCGGTGGCTCCGGGCGCCGGGACGGCCACGGCGAAGACCACCGGGGTGACCCTCAAGCTGTTCGGCAACAAGGACGGCAAGGCGCCGAAGGACTGCCGATGAGCCGCGGCCGCGGTGCCCTCGGCGTCCTGGCCGCGGGTGCCGCGGTCGGTGTCGCCTCGGCAGCCTGGGGCGCACTGGTCGAACGCCGGCGGTTCGGCATCCGGTGGGAGACGGTCCCCGTCCTGCCCGCCGGTTCCCGTGACGTGACGGTGCTGCACCTCTCCGACATCCACATGGCGCCGTGGCAGGCCGACAAGCAGCAGTGGATCCGCGACCTCAGCCTGGTCGAGCCGGACTTCATCGTGAACACCGGCGACAACCTCGGGCACGAGACCGCCAACGCCGCCGTCGAGTACGCCCTCGAGCCGTTCCGCGGCATCCCCGGAGCGTTCGTGTACGGCTCGAACGACTTCTTCGCCCCGTCCCCGCGGAACCCGGCGCGCTACCTCTCCGGTCCGAGCACGATGCGGCCCGAGGCGCCTCCGGCGAAGCTCGACGTCGATCGGCAGACGGCCTTCTTCGAGTCACTCGGCTGGCTCGACCTCAACAACCGCGCCCGTGCGATCGAGGTCCGCGGCTCACGCTTCGAGCTCTTTGGCACCTCCGACGCGCACCGCGGCTGGGACCGTCTCGATCTGCTGCCGGCCAACGTCGACGAGATGCGCTCCGAGGTCCCCTGGTCCGAGGACGAGACCGGTCCCTCCCCCGTGTCCATCGGCGTCACGCACGCGCCCTATCGTCGGGTGCTGGACGCCTTCGTCACGCAGGGCGCGGACGTGGTGTTCGCCGGGCACACCCACGGCGGCCAGGTCGCCGTCCCCGGAGTCGGGGCACTGGTGACGAACTCGGACCTCCCCCGTCGGTACGCCAGCGGACTACACCAGTGGCAGAACCGGACGCACTGGTCGTGGCTCAACGTCTCGGCCGGGCTCGGCACCTCGATCTACGCGCCGATCCGGTTCGCCGTACGCCCCGAGGCCGTGGTCGTCACTCTCACCGCCCGAGCCTGAGCCACATCGGGGTCCGCATCGGAGGTCGGCCGCCCGGCTCTCACCTGTCCACCTGGTGGTCACGTGCCTCCCGATCGGGGTCCGCCGAGGATCACTCCGCCGAAGCGACAGCCGGGCGCCGGAGGGGATCGTAGGCCGGTCACCCGCAGGTCCTGGTTCCCACGACAGCTGCGGTCGCGGGCCGGTTGCGCGCATCTCCTCGTTCCCGCGCCGCGTCGGTAGGCGCCAGGCCGGTCCTCGGGCACCCCGCCGCTCTGCGTGCGCCCGCGCGGGTCGGTGGGTGCCGGTCCGGGGGGACGCCGGTCCGGGGGGGCGCGCCGGTCTGCGGCCGCAGCCGTGTGCGGAGGCCCGGCCGTGTGGTCCGACTCAACGCGGCGAATCGCGACGCGCCCGGCCGACATCGCGTGGTCGTGAGCACCCCCGAACATCGGATAGACTTCTGGGGTTGCTCCGGGAACGGAGTGATCACACCGCGGGGTGTGGCGCAGCTTGGTAGCGCGCGTCGTTCGGGACGACGAGGTCGCAGGTTCAAATCCTGTCACCCCGACAGCCACGGCCCTGGTTCCACTCGGAACCAGGGCCGTTCTGCTTATCCGCGGGCTGTACCGCCGAGGGCTGTCCTGGTGTTCAGATCAGCCGTTTTCGCGCCCAACAGCCGTCTGGGTCTCGGCACAACGAGAACCGGCCCGCGCCAGGGCTTCCCGCGGCGCAAACCGGTTTCGGTAGTGCCTGTCCAGGCCGAACCGGCGCAGCGCGAGCCAGGCTGGCGTGCCGAGCATCCGGTAGCAAGCCGTGCCGCCGCACAACGAGAACCGGCCCGCACCAGGGCTTCCCGCGGTGTGAACCGGTTCCGGTAGTGCGTGTCCACGCCCAACCGGCAGCGCGAGCCAGGCTGCGTGCCGGGCCGCGCCCGCCAGCAGCAGCGCCGGCCGCTCCCCTACGCGACCGCGACGCCCGGGCGGACCAGACGCCCGTCGGCGTGCAGCCCGGCGACGACCTCGAGCGCCTGGTGCCGGTAGCGCGCCTGTGCGGCGCCCGGAGCGACGATGACACCGTCCGCCCCGGTCGACTCGACCAGGTCGTTGATCTTCGCTGCGACCTGCTCACGCGTGCCGTACGCCTGACGCTCGGTGCGGGCGGCGATGAACCGACGCTCGAGGTCCGAGAACTGGTAGGCGCGCGCCTCGTCCATGGACACCGGCTCGGGCTTCGTGCCCTGACGCATCCGGATGAAGGAGATCATGCCCGGGGCGCTCTGCTCCTCGACCACGGCGGGGTCCTCGTCGGTGACGACCTGCACGCCGATGAGGGCGAGGGGCTCCGACCGGAAGCGTGACGGCCGGAACGACTGGTGGTAGAGCGCCAGTGCCGCTTCGGTGTTGTCCGAGGCGAAGTGGTGCGCGAACGCGAAGGCGATGCCGAGTGCACCGGCGACCTGCGCGCTGTACCCGGAGGAACCGAGCAGCCAGAACTCGGGCACGTCGCCGTAGCCGGGGACGGCGCGGATCCGGGAGAGCGGGTTCGACTCCTCCATGCCGGTGAAGAACCCGATCAGGTCGGCGAGCTGCTGCGGGAAGTCGTCGACGTCCAGGCGGTCGGTGCGACGCAGCGCCATCGCGGTCGCGCCGTCCGTACCGGGTGCGCGACCGATGCCGAGGTCGACGCGGTCGCCGTACAGGGCACGGAGGGTGCCGAACTGCTCGGCGATGACGAGGGGTGCGTGGTTGGGCAGCATCACGCCACCGGACCCGATCCGGATGGTGGAGGTCGCGGCTCCGACGGCACTCAGCAGCACGGCGGGTGCGGACGACGTGATGCCCGGCATGCCGTGGTGCTCGGCGACCCAGATCCGTTCGTAGCCGAGTTGCTCGGCCCGCACGGCCATGTCGATCGAGCCCTGCAGTGCTTCGGTGTTCGACTGGCCGTACTCGCGCGTGGCGAGGTCGAGGACGGAAAGGTGCAGGGGTGCGTCACTCATGTCGGAGCCAACGTGAGCCGCCCCGCGACCATTCCGCGCCTCCTGTCCGGGACGGAGTGTCAACAGTCCGGGACGGAGCGTCAGCAGTCCGGGACGATGCGTCAGCGCTCGGCGGCGCCGTCCAGCCGCCCACCGGACTCGGTGAGGTAGCAGTTGGCGCAGAGCGACTCGTACTCGACGTCGGCGCCGTCGATGGCGACCTGTGACCCGTCGAAGACGAACTGCCCGTGGATCTTCCGCGCGTTGAACACCGCCTTGCGTCCGCAGCGGCAGATCGTCTTGAGCTCTTCCAGGGAGTGCGCGACCTCGAGCAACCGCCGGCTGCCGGGGAACGCCTCGGTGCGGAAGTCGGTGCGGATGCCGTACGCCAGGACCGGGATCTGGTCGAGGACGGCGATCCGCAGCAGGTCGTCGACCTGCCGTGGGGTGAGGAACTGGGCCTCGTCGACGAGCACGCAGCTGACCGGTCGGACCATGCCGTCCAGGCGCGCGGACTCCGGGTCGGTGGCACCGGCCTCGGCGACGGCGGCACGGACGTCCACGTCGGCGGGCAGCACCACGTCGACGGTCCGGGTCACACCGAGCCGCGAGACGATCTCACGGTCGCCCTTCGTGTCGACGGCGGGCTTCGCGAGCAGGACCCGCTGACCGCGCTCCTCGTAGTTGTAGGCGGCCTGCAGGAGTCCGGTGCTCTTGCCGCTGTTCATCGCGCCGAAGCGGAAGTAGAGCTTCGCCACTACGCGAGGAACCCATCCTCCGCCGCACGACGGATCAGGTCGGACTTCTTCGACGCCGGGCGGCCGACCTTCGCGTACTTCTCGCGGACGCGCCGCAGGTAGGTCTTCGCCGTTTCGTACTGCACGTTCATCTGCGCGGCGACCTCGTTGGTGGAGTAGCCGGAGACGTACAGGCGGAGCGCTTCCTCTTCACCGTGGCTGAGCTTGGGCCGCTGGTGGGCGCTCGCGCCGGTGGGCAACGGCCGCCACTCGCGCTGCGCGGGGGTCTCGCGGGCGACGCCCATGACCTCGCGCGCGATGTCCATGACCTCGCGCATCGGCAGGGACTTCGACAGGAACGCAGCCGCGCCGGCGGCGAGCGACCGGTCGCGGGACTCACGCGCGTCGACGCTGGAGAGCACGATGACCTTCGCACCAGCGGCACGGCAGGTGCGCACCCGGGCCTCGATGGAGACGGGCTCCTTGAGCTGGAAGTCGAGGAACACCAGGTCGGTCGGGAAGCTGTCGCTGTGCACCATCTCGAGCCAGGTGTGGGCGGTGAGGGCCAGGTCGAAGTCGAAGGCGTTCACCGCGATCCAGCTCGACAGGCTGTCGAGCAGGACCTCGTGGTCGTCGAGGATGGCCAGGCGCACCCGTCGCGAACCCGGGGTCGGCATCGACGGACCGCCCTCCGTGAGACGGTTCGGGTCAGTGCTGGTCATACGAGAACCTTAATGTCAGTG
Organism: Curtobacterium sp. APC 4022; assembly: GCF_030407555.1. Taxonomy (NCBI): domain Bacteria; kingdom Bacillati; phylum Actinomycetota; class Actinomycetes; order Micrococcales; family Microbacteriaceae; genus Curtobacterium; species Curtobacterium sp. APC 4022. The sequence continues at coordinate 6,414 of NZ_JASDDD010000013.1, read as the reverse complement.
ACGATGGTCGGACGGCGACGTCGGTGTCGGGGAACGTCACGCGGAGCACGGCGAAGTAGGGGTCGAAGGTCCGGTGGATCCCGACGTCGGAGTCCGCGACCACGACGTCGAAGGTCATCCCGACCCGCGGCTTCGTCGGGCCCGCCGCACCGGCCGTCGGTCTGGCCGCTGGCCCGTCCGCACCCAGGCCGGGCGCGAGCGCGCCGACGGGGGCGACCGTGACCCGGACGCCGGCCGGGTCGACCGTCGCGGCGCCGAGCAGCGCCCGGACGAACGTCCGGACGACGGTCCGCTGGTCCGCGTCCATGGCGGACGCCAGTCCCTCCGGGTCGTGCACGGTCGCCGCGGCGTCGCCCGACACCCGGACGGCGTACTCGAGCCAGGTGCGGTCCGCCTCGGCGACCATCCCCTGGCGGATGCCGTCGGCGATCGCGCGGGCCCGGTCCCGGTCGGCGTCGGTGATCGACGCACGGGTCCGGAGTTCGGCGAAGAACGGTGCGACGTCGCGCGCCAGGATCGTGGACCGGTCCTGCTGGACGCTCGCGGTGATGCCGTCGCGTTCAGCCCGTTCGACGGAGTAGGACCCGGCACGGATCTGAACCCGTTCCGCCAGACCGGCGAAGGTCCGCGCGAACACGGCGGCCGCGGCGGTCAGGACCAGGGTCGGCGCAGCCGCCAGGAACGCGGCCACGGACACCGGAACGCCGGCCGGGTACACCGCGGCGACCGTCCCGGCGGTCACGCCGTTGACCACCGCCAGGACGAGCCCGCCGACGACCAGGTCCACCCACGGCCGGTACGGTGCGACCCCGACGATGCCGACCGCGCACAGCAGGACCATGAAGTCGTTGACGAGGGAACGGTCCGGCCCCCACTGCGCCGCCGAACTGGTCACGGTCGCGGCCGCGAGCAACGCGACGTGGGCGACGAACGCCCAGCGCGGGAACGGCGCACGGAACGGACTGGAGGCGCTGATCACCACCACCGCGGAGGCCGCCAGCAGCAGGACGGTCAGGGCACTGACCGTCGGGGTGCCGACGACGTCGCGGTCGAACAGGGACACCAGGCTCGCCCAGAGCACCCCGCCGGCGCCGATCACGACCGCGAGGGGTCGGGACCCCATCGCGCCGAGCGGGTCGTACTGCTGAGCGGTCCGGCGGCCGCTGCCGCTGCCGCGACCGCGGTCCGCGCGGCCGGCGGTCACGACGCACGCTCCACGTCGTCGTCACCGGCGAGGTGCACGACCGGCGCGGAGCCGATCGTCGCCGCGTACGGGACGCTCATCATGACGCTCGTGCCGGATCCAGGCGACGACCACACCTGGACGTCGCCGCCGACGCGGCCGATGCGTTCGCGGACGGAGTTCCGGAGGCCCATCCGATCGGCGCCGGTCGCCTGCTCGTCGAAGCCGCGCCCGTCGTCGACCACCATCACGGTGCACGCCGCTCCGTCGTCGAAGACGCTGACCTCGGCGGTGTCGGTGCCGGCGTGCTTGAGGACGTTCGCCAGGCACTGCCCGACGGCGCGGACGACGGCGGTCATGGCCCGCGGGTCCAGGCGCCCGACGGACGACGGGTCACCCGTCACGGCGACCTGGAGGCCCGTGGCACGCTGCTCGTCGATCATCCGCTCGAACGCGGCGACCGCCTCGGACGTGGGATCCGTCGGATCGACGCCGTTCGCCGTGGTGGCGTCCCCGGCGAGCCAGGCCCGGCCCGTGAGCATCGCGACGTCGGACTCCATGGTCCGGGCGAGGTGCTCGTCCATCGGTCCGGCCGGCGCGAGGGCGATGGCGTTGAGGTGGTTCAGGATCGTGTCGTGCAGGATCGCGGCGGCTTCGGCCTCGATGCCGGCGCGGTACGCGGTGACGTGTTCCTCACGGGCGGACCGCAGCAGTTCGGGTTGGACGCGCTCGGACCGCGCGGTCGAGCGGCTGACGGCGACGACGAGCGCGATGACGAAGCCGAGCGTCACCCAGGCGAGCACGAGGGGGTGGTCGGGGCCGCCGGAGCGTGCGGCGGCGACGGAGGTCACGACCCTCCCGACGGTGAAGCCGGACACCGACCAGAGGACGACACGGAGGGTGCCACTCCCCGATCCGCCGATGAGGACGAGCGGCACGACGACCAGGGACAGCAGGTAGGAGCTGACCCAGGGGACGTCGGCGAGTTCACGTTGCACGACGGTGGCGAACCACCACGCGCAGATGCCCCCGACGACGAGGAAGGCAGCGCCTGACCGCCACGTGCCGACGTGGGTGTGCACAGCGATCATGACGAGCATCGGCACGACGGCCAGGACGGCGCCGAGGACGTGGTCGTTCGGGGCGTCGAGCCGGTAGAGGACCAACAGCAGCGCTGCGGCCACGAGGGAGCCGATCGCCGCCGCGTGGAAGGCGCGCACCGTCGACCACGCGTTCACCCGGGGGGCGAGATGCGTGGGGATGCCGAGCACCGGGGCTGTCCTTCCGTGCGGTCGAGGGGTCACGGAGCACCCGGCCAGCGAGTGCTCTCCACCGCTGACGACCGTTCGGGAGGCCGTTCAGCTGCAGGGGCGCCACCATCGATCCAACCACGATGCACGGGGTTGTGTACCCCGATCAGGTCCTCAGACGGCAGACCGGACCATGGTACCGGCGACCACCGACCCTCTGCTGTCCCCCGGACACGGGCTCGCGGACCTCCGGCGCCTCAGAACAGGCGCGGCCCGCCGGTGCTGGACGACGTCGGTCGGACCGGGGTCGACGTCGGCGACAGCGACGGGGACAGCGACGGGGACGGCGACGACGGTGCAACAGCCTGCGCCGGCTGCCGCCCGTTCGTCGGTCGGTACTCGGCCCGGTGGGCGTACCCGGGGTCGGCGCGCTTCAACGGCGACTGGTCGGACGTGCGCGGGACGGCGTCGTCCGAGAAGCCCATCGACCCGGTCGCGGGGTCGACCTGCCCGAGGGACAGCCCGTGCTCGCGGAGGATCGGGCGGACCCGCTCCGCCAACCACCGCCGGTAGTCCTTCGGCGCGTACGTGTTGTCGAGGTACATCGCCCGGTACCGGCCGACCAGGTCCGGGTGGGTGCGGCCGAGCCACTCGTACCACCACGGCTTGATGCCCGGCTTGAGGTGCAGCGCCGAGTACATCAGGCTCGTGGCGCCCGACGCCGCCGCGCGTCCGACCGCGTCCTGCAGGTGGGCGCGGGTGTCCGTGATGTACGGCAGGACCGGCATGAGGAAGACCGAGCAGTCGAGTCCGGCGTCACGGACGGCACGAACGGTCGCCAGGCGGGCCGAGGTCGTCGGCGTCCCCGGCTCGACGGACTGCTGCAGGTCGTCGTCGTACACCGCGATCGACATGGCGATGTCGACCGGCACGGACTTCGCCGCTTCGACCAGCAGCGGGATGTCCCGGCGGAGCAGGCTGCCCTTGGTGAGGATGCTGAACGGCGTCCCCGACTCCGCCAGCGCTCGGATGATGCCGGGCATCAGGCGGTAGCGCCCCTCGGCCCGCTGGTACGGATCGGTGTTCGTGCCGAGGGCCACCGGGTGCCGGTCCCAGCTCGGCTTCGCGAGTTCGCGCGTCAAGACGTCCGCCACGTTCGTCTTCACGACGATCTGCTGGTCGAAGTCCGCGCCACCGTCGAACTCCAGGTAGGTGTGGGTCGGGCGGGCGAAGCAGTACACGCACGCGTGGCTGCAGCCGCGGTAGGGGTTGATGGTCATCCCCCAGGTGCCGCCGTCCGCTCCCCCGACCTTGTTCAGCGCCGACTTCGCCAGGACTTCGTGGAACGTCACGCCGGCGAACTCCGGTGTCGTCACACTCCGGACGAACCCGCTGTTCGACTCGAGCCCGGGGAGCATGTCGCTCCGCTCGGCCGTGATCGCCTGTCCGTCCCACCGCATGCACCCATTCGAACACACGTTCGAACGCGGCGCAAGGCGACCGAAGTCAGCGGTGCAGTCCGAGCACCGCCGCGGTGCGGTCGAGTGTGGCGTCCGCCAGCGCGGCGTCGTCGCCGAGGTCCTGCCCGTACGTCGGGACCATCTCGCGCACCGTGGGCTGCCAGCCGTCCCACCGGTCCGGGAAGCACTTGCGGAGCATGCTCAGCATGATCGGCACCGCCGTCGACGCACCCGGTGAGGCTCCGAGCAGTCCGGCGATCGAGCCGTCCGCCGACGTGATGACCTCGGTCCCGAACTGCAGGACGCCGCCCTTGTCCTTGTCCGGCTTGATGACCTGGACGCGCTGGCCGGCCGTGATCCGGTGCCAGTTCTCGGGCTCGGCTGCGGGCATGAAGTCGCGGAGGGCGTCGAACTTGGTCTGCTTCGATGCCAGGAGCTGCCCGACCAGGTACCGGACCAGGTCGAAGTTCGAGAACGCGACGCTGAGCATCGGCCGCAGGTTGTGCGGGCGGATCGAGGCGAACAGGTCGAGGACCGAGCCCTGCTTGAGGAACTTCGGGCTGAACCCGGCGTACGGGCCGAACATCAGCGAGGCGCTGCCGTCGACGATGCGGGTGTCCAGGTGCGGCACCGACATCGGCGGAGCACCGACGCTCGCCTTGCCGTAGACCTTCGCCGAGTGCTTCTGCACGACCTCGGGGTCATCGGTGCGGAGGAACTCGCCGGACACCGGGAACCCGCCGTAGCCGCGGATCTCCGGGATGCCGGACTTCTGCAGCAGCTGCAGGGCACCACCACCCGCACCGACGAAGACGAAGTCCGCCGCGATGCGCTGCTTGGTGCGACCGACCTCGTTGCGGACGTCGAGCACCCAGCCGTCGGACACCTTCGAGCGGACGATCTTCGTGACGCGGTGCGACGGCTCGAACTCGAGCCCGTCGATCTCGAGCTGGTCGAACAGCTGTCGGGTCAGCGAGCCGAAGTCGACGTCCGAGCCGGCCGCCGAGTAGGTCGCCGCGATCGGCTGGTCCTTCTTACGGCCCGGGATGAGCGCCGGCGCCCACTTGCGGATCTGCTCGGCGTCCTCGCTGTACTCGAGCCCGGCGAACAGCGGGTGGTCCTTCATGGCGTCGTAGCGGGCACGCATGTAGGCGACGTTGTCCGCACCCCAGACGAACGAGATGTGCGGTGTCGGGTTGATGAAGCTCTTCGGGTCGGGCAGGGTGCCGTCCTCGACCAGGTGCGACCAGAACTGGCGCGACACCTGGAACTGCTCGTTGACCGTCACGGCCTTCGCGATCTCGACACGACCGTCCGGCAGCTCCGGCGTGTAGTTCAGCTCGCAGAGTGCAGAGTGACCCGTCCCGGCGTTGTTCCACGGGTTCGAGGACTCCTGCGCGGCCGAGCCGAGCCGCTCGTAGACGCGGATCTTCCAGTCCGGCTCGAGCCGGTGGATGATCGCGGCGAGCGTGGCGCTCATGATCCCTCCCCCGACGAGGACGACATCGATGGGGTCCACCTGCTTCACTGCCACCCGTCGAGCCTACCTCCGTTCCCTGCGCGGCCGCGGATCACCTCGCACCTGATGGTCGATTGCGATCCCACATATCTCATACAGTGTTGGGGTTCCTGGCCCTCCACCGAAAGCACACCATGCGCCGCACCACGACCATGGCCGGGCTCGTCGCCGTCCCCCTCCTCGCGACCGCCCCGCTCCTCGCCGTCTCCACGTCGGCTTCCGCCCAGACCGTCGTCGACGCGACCACGTCCGACTCGACGGTCACCAGCACGCTCCGCCTCGCCGGCTCGAACGGGTTCGTCGCCGTGGGCACCGTCGACGGCGTCGAGGAGGCTCACACGAACGCCGCCACCGCCGACGCCGTGCTCCACCCGGAGCCGGGCGCCACCGGTCCGCTGGTCATCGGCGATCGGTGCTTCAGCCCGCTCAACGGACCGGGTCTGCCCTACGCGATCGTCATCGACGCCACGGACCCGTCACGGTGCCTCACCATGCGCACCGTCGCGGGTGCCGACGGTTCCCTCCGGTTCGTCGCGGACGACGCGCTCTCCCCCGGCAACGGACTGACGCTCGAGCAGACCCCCGGGTCCTCCGCACTCCGTCTCGGCGACGCCGGCTCCGACTTCGACGTCGTCACCCGCGGGGAGTTCACGGCTCCGGAGCTCACCGAGACGACGATCACGGTCGGTTCCGACCTGGCCGGCACCGCGCAGCCCGGTGCCCACGTCGTGGTCGTCCGAGGTACCGACGTGCTCTGCGAAGCGGACGCCGCCGGCGAGGACGCCTCCCAGCCCGGCACGTGGTCGTGCGCCGCCGACCTGCAGGTCGGCGAGCACGACCTCGAGCTCTACGGCGTCTCGGCGGCGAACCAGCCGGCAGGCCCCCGCGCGGTGCACGTCGTCGTCGCCGACGCCAGCACCGATCCCGGGACGGATCCGGGCACCGACCCCGGCACCGACCCGGGCACCGACCCCAGCCCCGAGCCCGGACCCGACCCCGACC
>NZ_JASDDD010000011.1:0-80177 GCF_030407555.1 Curtobacterium sp. APC 4022 | reverse complement strand
AAGGCAGCTCCGGCCGCCGCCCCCGCCGCCGCGGCTCCGTCGTCGACGCCGTCCGCTGCGGTTCCGAACCCCACCGCCAACGGTGCGGCGTCCGGCTACGTCACCCCGCTGGTGCGCAAGCTCGCCAACGAGCAGGGTGTCGACCTCGCGACCGTCACCGGCACCGGTGTCGGTGGGCGCATCCGCAAGGAGGACGTGCTCGCCGCGGCCTCCGCTGCTGCTGCCGCCCCGGCCGCATCCGGTTCGGGTTCGTCCGCGCCGGCACAGTCCGGGCCGTTCGTCGCCGAGGTCTCGCCGCTCCGCGGGACGCGCGAGAAGATGACCCGCCTGCGCAAGGTCGTCGCCGAGCGTGCCGTGCAGTCGATGACATCGACGGCACAGCTCACCAGCGTCGTCGAGGTCGATGTGACCAAGGTCGCGCAGTTCCGCGACGCTCACAAGGCGGAGTTCCTCGAGAAGACCGGCTCGAAGCTGTCCTTCATGCCGTTCTTCGCCCTGGCGGCGTCCGAGGCGCTCAAGGCCCACCCGAAGATCAACTCGACCGTGGACGGCGACGAGATCGTCTACCCGGAGTCCGAGAACGTCTCCATCGCGGTGGACACCGAGCGCGGCCTGCTCACCCCGGTGATCAAGGACGCGGCGTCGCTCGACCTCGCCCAGTTCTCGAAGTCGATCGCGGACCTGGCGGAGCGCACGCGCAACAACCAGCTCAAGCCCGACGAGCTCGCCGGTGGCACGTTCACGCTGACCAACACCGGTTCGCGCGGCGCGCTGTTCGACACCCCGGTGGTCTTCCTGCCGCAGTCGGCGATCCTCGGCACCGGCATCGTCACCAAGCGCCCGGCGGTCGTCAAGGTCGACGGGCAGGAAGCGATCGCGATCCGGTCCTTCGTCTACCTGGCGCTCTCCTACGACCACCGCATCATCGACGGCGCCGACGCGTCCCGGTACCTGGTGGCCGTGAAGAACCGTCTCGAAGAGGGCAACTTCGCACCCAACCTCGGCTACTGATCTCCAGGAGCTGACACGTTCGACGGCGGCCCCGTCTCCCCCGGTGGGAGGCGGGGCCGCCGTCGTCCGTGCTCCAGGCGTGACTCACCCGACACCCCACACCCCGGCCACGACGACCCCCGTCACGACGACGCCCGCGGTCACCAGCCCGCGCAGCCCGATCCGGCGTGTCCCGACCGGCAGGCCGGTCCGGACGAGTGCGCGCACCGCTGCGAGCAGCCGGCCGGCCACGGACTCCGGAGCCGCGGGCGGTGCGGCACCCGCATCAAGGGCGAACGTGAACGTCATCGGCGGTGGGTCCCACCGGACCGGCCGGGGCGGGGCGGTCGCACGGACCAGGCGGTCGAGCGCGAGGAGCGATGCTCCGCCGTCGCGACGAGCCGCGGCGCACGCCTGGTCGATGGCGTCGCGGCCCGGCTCACGCGGATCCACCCGGTCCCAGACCGCCCGGACGGCGAGCACCAGCGCCTCGGCACCCGTGACGACGCCCGGTCCGGCGTCCCCGGTGGCGCCCGGCGGGCGGTCGACCAGGACGACCGCCCCGGCGTCGTCGACCAGGACGTCGTCCTGCCCGGCGCGACCGAGCAGCAGCGCCCCGGAATCGGCGAGCAGGGCGATCTCGAGCAGCGGGAGCGTCAGCGTGACGGCGACGCCCGCGGTCGGTGCTCCGATGCGGTCGAGGGCGGCGGGGAGCGCGAGGCCGGCGGGTGCCGATGCCCGAGCGACCAGCGCGCCGGTCTCGTCACGGCCGACCTCGGCGACCCCGACCAGGTGGTCGTGCGTCATGGTGCTCCGGTCGGCGAGCCACTCGGCGAACCCGTCGGCGGGCTCAGGCACACGCCAGCAGAGGTCGATCTGTTCCCACGGTTCCATGGCGACCATCGTGTCGGGGGCTGGGCGCGCCTCCCGGCCGGAGCGGTGCCCTGTGGAGAACTCCTGTTCGCCCACAGCCTGGCGGCGGGCGGTCCCCGATCGACGTGCCAGGCCGTATCCTTGTCGGCATGGCACGCAGCAGTTCCTCCAGCTCCCCGGCGAAGGAGCCCGGTCGTCTCAAGCAGATGTACCAGGTCTTCACCATGACCCGTCGGGCCGACCCCAGTTCCGTCTGGTGGTTCGCCCTCGCGTTCCTCGGACCGGTCGTGGTCGGCCTCCTCGCGGCGCTGCTCATCCCGGGTCAGAACTGGCTCGCGATCACGCTCTGGATCATCGCCGGCGTCCTGCTCGGTGTGCTGCTCTTCCTGATCGTGCTCGGCCGCCTCGCCGAGCGGGCCGCGTACTCGCAGATCGAGGGCCAGCCCGGAGCCGTCGGCGCCGTCCTGTCGAACTCGCTGCGTCGGCAGTGGCGCTCCAGCGAGATGCCCGTCGCCGTCCACGGTCGGTCCCAGTCGGCCGTCTACCGTGCCGTCGGCACCCCGGGCGTCGTGCTGATCACCGAGGGCCCGGTGACGAACCTCAAGCGCCAGGTCGAGGAAGAGCGCCGCAAGGTCGCGCGCATCGTGCCGAACGTCCCGATCCACGTCGTCAACGTCGGTGACGGGAAGGACGAGGTCACGCTCCACAAGCTGCCGCGTGCGATGAACAAGTACAAGAAGGCGCTGAACCGCAACGAGGTCCTGGCGGTCTCGAACCGTCTCGACTCCCTCACCCACGGTCCGGCCGCTGCGATCCCCAAGGGCATCGACCCGACGCGGGTCCGCGCCGGACGCCCGCGCTGACCTCGGCCGTCCGAGCACCTCGACGCCCTCGATCCCGTTGCGGATCGGGGGCGTCGTGCTGTGTGGCGTGCAGGTGAGGCGTGGCGCCGGTCGAGGTCGCACGATGTGCCGCGCGCCTGGCGTCGGGGCGGCAGATCGTGCGACCTCGGCCGAGCGGCCACGGCGGGTCGTGCGACCTCGGCGGACGGGGCCCGGCAGGTCGTGCGACCTCTGCGCGGGGCGCCGACAGGGCCTCAGCGGCGGACGAGCACCGTGCCGGCGACCGCGTCGTGCAGCGGCCGCCCGTCCTTCGCGTGGATGAGCACCGGCACGACGATGCAGAGCAGCACCGTGCGGACGAGCGGCCGCCACACCCCGACGTAGCCGCCACGGACCGGGACGACCCGGAGCCCGAGGCACACGTGCCCGAACGACCCGGACAGCAGCGCGATGAACACGACCTGCAGTGCCGCGAAGATGCCGAGCGTCACGAAGTTGCCCGCCGCCCCGTACGTCCCGAAGGCCAGGGACAGCAGCGACGCCAGTGCCCAGTCGATCACGAGCGCCAGGAACCGGCGGCCGAACGAGCCCATGCTGCGCGGTCCGGACTCGGGGAGACCGAGGATCTTGCCCGGCCACTCGGTGCGCCCGGAACCGGCATCGGGCGAGGAGGGCAGAGTGGAGCGGGCCATGTCACCAGCGTAGGCGGTCCCCCGGCACGTAACACGCTGGAAACAACCCAGTCACGTCCGGGAAACTCCATGTCAATACCCTCGTCGGAGGGTGCCTCCTGGTTCCCTCGACACCACCCAACCCCACAGGAGACCGACTCGTATGTTCAGCGATTCCTCCGAGGTGCTTGCCTTCATCAAGGACACGGACGTCAAGTTCCTCGACATCCGCTTCACGGACCTCCCCGGGGTCCAGCAGCACTTCAACATCCCCGCATCAACGGTCGACGAGGACTTCTTCGCCGTCGGTCAGCTCTTCGACGGCTCCTCGATCCGCGGCTTCGCGTCGATCCACGAGTCGGACATGCAGCTCATCCCCGACGTGACGACGGCGTACGTGGACCCGTTCCGTGCGGAGCGCACGCTGATCATGGTGTTCGACATCTACAACCCGCGCAACGGCGAGATCTACGGCCGTGACCCGCGCCAGGTCGCCAAGAAGGCGGAGAAGTACCTCGCCTCGACCGGCATCGCGGACACCGCGTTCTTCGCCCCCGAAGCCGAGTTCTACATCTTCGACGACGTCCGCTACTCGGTCACCCAGAACGAGGCGTTCTTCTCGGTCGACTCCGAAGAGGGCGCCTGGAACACCGGTCGCGAAGAAGAGGGCGGCAACCTCGCCAACAAGACCCCGTACAAGGGTGGCTACTTCCCGGTGTCGCCGGTCGACAAGACCGCTGACCTCCGCGACGACATCTCCCTCAAGCTGATCGACGCGGGCCTCGAGCTCGAGCGTGCGCACCACGAGGTGGGCACCGGCGGCCAGCAGGAGATCAACTACAAGTTCGACACGCTCGTCCACGCCGCGGACGACATCCTCAAGTTCAAGTACATCGTGAAGAACACGGCCGAGCAGTGGGGCAAGGTCGCGACCTTCATGCCGAAGCCGCTCTTCGGTGACAACGGCTCGGGCATGCACACCCACCAGTCGCTGTGGTCCGACGGCACCCCGCTGTTCTACGACGAGAACGGCTACGGCGGCCTGTCCGACCTGGCCCGCTGGTACATCGGTGGCCTGCTCAAGCACGCCCCGGCCGTCCTGGCGTTCACGAACCCGACGATCAACTCGTACCACCGTCTGATCCCGGGCTTCGAGGCTCCCGTCAACCTGGTCTACTCGGCGGGCAACCGCTCGGCGTCGATCCGTATCCCGATCACCGGCACGAACCCGAAGGCCAAGCGCATCGAGTTCCGTGCGCCCGACGCCTCCGGCAACCCGTACCTGGCGTTCGCCGTGCAGCTGATGGCGGGCCTCGACGGCATCCAGAACCGCATCGAGCCGCACGAGCCGGTCGACAAGGACCTCTACGAGCTCCCCCCGGAAGAGGCGAAGAACATCCCGCAGGTGCCGGCCTCGCTCGGTGCCGCGCTGGACGCGCTCGAGGCGGACCACGAGTTCCTCCTCAAGGGCAACGTCTTCACCGAGGACCTGATCCAGACCTGGATCGACTACAAGCGCGAGAAGGAGATCCTCCCGATGGCGCAGCGTCCGCACCCGTTCGAGTACGAGCTGTACTTCGGCGTCTGACGCTCCACGCACCACCGCGAAGGGCCCCGCACCGTCAGGTGCAGGGCCCTTCCGCGTACCCGCTCGCCCGCGCGAGGCGGGCGAACGGCGGGCGGGCGGCCTCCGGCGGGCGGCCTCCGGCGGAGCCGAGCCTCGGCTGGGCGGACACTTCGCGGCACACGGACGACGCAACGTGTCCGCCAGGCCGAGGCTCGGCCACGCGCGCGGCGCCCGGCGGACACTCTGGAGGCCCGGTGCCAGCCCGACGGACCGGCACCGGGCCTCCAGGCCGTCACCTCCACCGCAGCGCCGAGCCTCGGCTGGGCGGACAGATCGCGGCACGCGGGCGGCGCACAGTGTCCGCCAGGCCGAGCCTCGGCCATGCGCCCGGCGGCCCCCGCACGACGCCGGCGCGCACGAGAGCGGGGCCCGCGCCGCCCCCGGCACGGGCCCCGCTCCACCTCGGGACGGTCAGCGGCTGGTGGCCAGCGCGTCGATCGTGCCCGCGGCGACGCTCACGGGAGCACCCGCGACCGGGGTGGGTCGGCCCAGGGAACGGACGGTCCACCCCGCCCCGACCCAGCGTCCGGTCGGGAGGCAGTTGCGCGCGTCGATCACGACACGCTGGCCGACGACGGCCGCGAGGGCGACCGGATCGGCCTCGACGACCTCGTCCCACGCGGTGAGCACGAGGACGAGGTCGGCGCCCTCGATCGCCTCCGTCATCGACGCGGCGTAGGTGAGGGTCGGGAACGAGCGGCGCGCGGTCTCCATCGCCTCCGGGTCCCACAGCGTCACCTGCGCACCGCGGAGGTGCAGCGCGGCGGCGACGTTGAGCGCCGGGGAGTCGCGGACATCGTCGGTGAGGGGCTTGAACGCGGCCCCGACGACGGCGATGCGACGGTTCAGCACCGATCCCCCGGCGGACTCGATCGCCATGTCGATGACCCGCTGACGCTGGCCCATGTTGATCTCGTCGACCTGCTGCATGAGCCCGACGACCCGGCCCGCGCCGATCTCGTTGGCGCGGTGCATGAGGGCTCGGATGTCCTTCGGCAGGCAGCCACCGCCGAACCCGAGGCCGGCGTTGAGGAACTTCCGTCCGATGCGGGCGTCGTGGCCCAGGGCGTCGGCGAGCGTCGTGACGTCGGCCCCGGCGATCGCGCACATCTCGGAGATCGCGTTGATGAACGAGATCTTCGTGGCGAGGAACGCGTTCGCGCTGACCTTGACGAGCTCGGCGGTGGCGAGGTCGGTCGTGATGACCGGGGTGCCCTCGCTGATCGGGGCGGCGTAGACCTCGCGGATCACGGCGTCGGCGGCCTCGGAGGCACCGCCCCAGACCAGGCGGTCCGGGTGCAGCGTGTCCTCGACGGCCTTGCCCTCGCGGAGGAACTCGGGGTTCCAGACGAGCTCGGCGTCGATGCCGGCGGGCGAGAACTCGCTGACGATGCCGCGCAGTCGGGCGGCGGTGCCGACGGGCACGGTCGACTTGCCGACGATGAGGCCCGGGTGGGTGAGGTTCTCCGCCACACCGCGGGTGGCGCTCTCGACGTAGGCCAGGTTCGCGGCGTGCGACCCGGCCTTCTGCGGGGTGCCGACGCAGACGAAGTGGACGTCCGCCGCGGCCACGGCCGACGCGATGTCGGCGGTGAAGCGGAGCAGGCCGCTGGCGACGTGCTTCGTGATGAGTTCGGGCAGTCCGGGCTCGTAGAACGGCACCTGGCCGGCGGAGAGCGCGGCGAGCTTGGCCGGGTCGACGTCCACGCCGATGGTCTCGAACCCCATCTCGGCCATGGCTGCGGCGTGCGTGGCGCCGAGGTACCCGGTGCCGATGACGCTGATCACGGGTGCGGGTCGGGTGTCGGCGGACTTCTTCGGTGCAGTCACTTCTTGACCTCCTGCAGGTCGTAGTCGGTGTCGGTGCGGGCGATGCCGGCGACGAACGTCGCCAGGCTGTCGGCACGGGAGTTCAGCCGCCAGTCGTTGGTGGTGCGGACGCCGTCGACGATGGTCGTCGCGGTCTCGCTGAAGTACGCGAAGCCGATGACGTCCGAGTTGGCGGGGTCGGCGAGGGCGTCGAAGAGCGAGTCGATCCACTGCGACTTCTGCCCGTTCGACACCGCGGAACCCGTCTCGGTCGCACCGATCTCGCTGAGCAGGATCCGCTTGTCCGGCGCGATCTGCCGGATCTGCTCGAGCGTGCGGCCGAAGGTGGTGGCGAAGGTCGGCGCTTCCTCGGCCTTGCGGTAGTAGCCGCTCATGCCGACCCAGTCGACGTAGTCGGCACCCGGGTAGTACGCCTGCATGTAGTCGACGGTCTGGTAGGCCGGGTTGCCCAGGGCGTCGATGCGCGTCGGGGACCAGTTCCAGATGACGTAGTCGTTCGCGCCCTCGCGCTGGAACACGTCGTGCACGTGCTTCCACATGGCGACGAACGAGCCCGGGGCGTTCTGCTGCGCGGTGCCGTCCGACCAGTTGTACCAACTGCCGTTCATCTCGTGGTCGAGACGGATCACGACGGGCTGCCCGTTCGCCTTGAGCGCGTCGGCGTACTTCGTCAGGTAGGAGTCGAAGGCGCCGCCGGTGATGTCGGCGTTCGTGTACCCGGCGACGTACTTCTGGTCGTTGCCGGTCGACGCGGGCCGGGTCTCCCAGGTCATCATCGGCACGCGGCCGTTGGCCCACGACCGCTGGACCGCCTTGGTGTTGAAGTCCTGGTCGAAGCCCTGGAAGAAGCCCACCATGTTGGTCGCCTTGCCGACCTGCTGCGAGACGTCGTCGTACTCGGCCCAGTTGAAGGGCGACTGCGCCGTGTAGAGGCCGTACCAGCGTGCTTGCTGGGCGAGGACCTCGGCCTTCGTCGGGACGACCACCGGGGTGGCCGGGTCCGGGTCGGTCGAGGGGCCGCCGGTGCCGGGGACGACGGTCGGACCGCCGCCGTGCCCGCCCGAGCCGCCGGAGCCCGACCCGCCGGACGTGGCGCCGCCGGAGCCGGCCCCCTTGCCCGCCGTGATGGTCGTGCCGGAGGAGGACGAGCCTCCCGAACCGTGGCCCGCCCCGTGGCCGGAGGCCGCAGAACGGGCGTGCCCGAGCTGCGACCGCAGGTCCGCGATCTGCGCCTTGAGCTGGGTGACCTGGTCACTGCGGGAGCCGGACTGCGCGGAGGTGCTCTGCAGCTTCCCCTCGAGCTTCCAGATCTGCTGCTGCGCGGCGTCGAGCTTGGCCTGCATCGCCTTGACGTCGGCCGACGGCTCCTGCTTGGTCGGGACGCCGAGCGCTCGGCTGACCGCGGTGGAGACCGGCCCGGAGGGTGAGATCCAGACGGACCAGGTGATGAGGGCGAGGACGGCGACGATCGCCGCCATGCCGAGCGCGGTGCGCTTGGCGTGCTTGGTGGACGGTGCCCACCAGGTGCCGGTGGTGCGGTCGAGATCAGACAATGAGGAACGCCTCCAGAGCGAAGACCGCGATCCCGATGACGTACGGGATCGATGCGTAGGGGTTGAGTCGGCGACGGGCGGGCTTGGCCGCACGCTGCGGCGCACGGTCGGTCGCGGTGGCGACGTCGCGTCGGGTGGCGAGCACGGTCGAGGTGGAGGCCGTGGTCGCGTCCGGTCCGAACAGCTCGTCGAACGCGCGGTCGACGTCGGCCTGGTCGGCCGGTCGGTCGGCACCGCGGTCGGAACCGTTCGTGAGCCCGCGGTCCACCGGGCTCATCGGCACGGTGCTGCCGGCGAGCTGCGGCTGCGCCGGGTCCTCCTCCATCGGTCCGCCGGCGTAGGCCCCGGCCCGGGTCCCCCAACCGCTGGCGTGGGCCAGGCGGAAGAACCCGATCAGACGGATCGGCATGAGGAAGAACGTCGAGACGATGATGAACATCGGCAGGCGGAAGAAGTCCGAGGGCTTCTCGGCCAGGTGTCGCATCTGGCGGATCGCCATGCTCAGCACGCTCGAGACGACCATGAGTCCGGCCACGTAGACGAAGCCGGTGGAGAAGCCGTACTGGTGCAGGATCCCCTGGTAGAGGTTCTGCCCCTGCCCGGTGAGTGCCCGGTAGATCCAGCCCGCGATCACGCCGAAGAGCATGAACGGCAGGATGATGTCGGTCAGGAAGAACACGGCCAGGATCGGCGCGTGGCCGAGCATCCAGGGCAGCATCCGCAGCGTGTTGTACTGCGAGCCGCGGGCCCAGCGGAGCTGCTGCTTGAACAGCTTCTTCACCTGCAGCGGAGCGTCCGTGTACACGAGCGAGGTGTACTGGTAGACGGTCCGGTAGCCCTCCTTGAGCGTCAGGTTCGTGAGCGTCCGGTCGTCGGACACCTCGAGGAAGACCCCCATGAACTCCTCGTGCATGAACCGGTCCATGACGCGCACCAGGATGTTCCGGCGGAACGCGATCGTGCGGCCGGGCAGGCAGCCGATCTGCCCGAGGACGCTCTGCGCGGGCATCGAGTACAGCGCGCGGGAGTTCTCGAGCCAGTCGGCCCAGCGGGTGATCCAGGAGCGCGTCGGCTCGAGGATGCGCTGGCGGGTCGTGACGCCGCCGACGGACTCGTCGGCGAACGGCTTGAGCAGTTCGACGAGCGTGCCGGGCGTCCACACCGTGTCCGAGTCGACGAGCACGGTGATGTCACCGTTCGACATCTCGGTGCCGACCTTGACGGCGTTGCGCTTGCCGGGGATCGGGGTGTGGGTCCAGCGGACGAGGGGGGCGAACTCGTCGCAGACGGCTTCGAGCGCCTCGTTCCGGGCGCCGTTGATGACGACGATGATCTCGCCGGGACGCTGTTCGACCATGCGGCCGATCACGTCACGGAACAGGTCGAGCGGCTCGTCCACCACGGGGACGACGACGCTCGTCGTGCCGGTGTACGTGCCGGTGAAGGGGCGGTACCGGGCGGAGAGGACGACTTTGAGCAGCCAGAGCAACCAGATCACCAGTGAGTACACGGTGAACAGGTAGAACTCGGGGTGGCCGTCGACCATCTGCCGGATCTGGAGGATGAAGGTGAACATCGATCCCTGCTTCAACGTTCGGGGGAGATTCCACGCCATCGGGAAATCGGGGTCGGTTCGGGTGTCCTCATTCAGACAGACCGCACAGGATCCCTGCAACGTGTCCCTCGGGCGGGGGTGGCCGCGGTGTCGATCGGGGGACAGAGTGGTCCGCTGCACGTCGGACAGCCCCGTGTCCTCACTGGTGCTGACAGCAGTTGGGTGGACCGGTCCTACGGCGATCGATCGTCGGTCGGGTGCCGGACACGACCGGGAGGCGCGTCATCGGTCTGGCAGGAACCCCTGGTCATGGGCCGGTTGCGTCACGCCGTTCCGAACACGGCCGAGCTCGGAGCGCCCGTGTTCCGAAACCCTGGTCGTGGGCTGGCAGCAGTTCCGACCTGGTACCGACCGGGGTACGGGGATCGAAGCGACGGGGTACGGATCGCGATCGGCGGAAATTGTCTTTGACAACTCGTCACCTTGGCCCGGGTCGCGGCGGTCCGGGCGTGTCGCTCCCCCGGGGAACTCGCTCGGCCCGACGCTCAGGCGCCGTAGAACTCGCGCTCGAAGACCTGACGGGCACGACGTGTGACGGCGAGGTAGTCCTCTTCGAGCTGCGAAGCCGACCCCGGCGGGTACTCGAGCAGCCGCGCGATGCCCTCGAGCTGCGTCCGCTCGACGGGCAGCACGTCCGTCGTCTTGCCCGACCACAGCACCAGCGCGCTGCGGGTCCGGGAGGCGAACCGCCACGCGGCAGCCAGTCGTTCGGCGTCCTCCGGGGCGACCCAGCCGGCCTCCGTGGCTGCATGGAGGGCCTCGAGCGTCGAGGTGGTCCGGAGCGCGGGCTGCTCGCGCCCGTGCTGGAGCTGCAGGAGCTGGACGAACCACTCGACGTCGCTCAACGACCCCCGGCCGAGCTTGAGGTGCCGTGCGGGGTCGGCGCCGCGGGGCAGCCGTTCGGACTCCACCCGGGCCTTGATGCGCCGCACCTCACGGACCTCGCGGTCCTCGATCGCCACCGGGTACCGGGTCCGGTCCGCCAGGTGCTCGAAGTCGCGGAGGAGCTGCTCGTCCCCCACGGCACCGCGGGCACGGAGGAGCGCCTGGGCCTCCCACGTCAGCGACCAGCGGGCGTAGTAGGCCGCGTACGAGTCGAACGAGCGCACCACGGGGCCGTTCTTCCCCTCGGGCCGCAGGTCGATGTCGAGGTCGAGGGGGTGCAAGGCGTCCTCGGTCAGCCGGTTCAGCTCGCGCACCACGACCTGTGACGCCCGCGAGGCCACGTCGTTCGGCACCGTCGACGACCGGTAGACGAACAGGACGTCGGCGTCCGACCCGAACCCGAGCTCACGCCCGCCGTAACGTCCCATCGCGATCACGCCGAACTCCAGGCCGTCCGGAGCGTCCCGACGGGCCAGGTCGAGGGCGCCGCTCAGCGTGGCCTCGGTGACGTCGCTGAGTGCCGGGCCGAGGCCGTCGACGTCCAGGTGCCCGAGCACCGCGGCCATGCCGAGCCGGAGCGTCTCCCGCCGCCGGACCGCGCGCAGCAGCGAGGCCGCGGTGTCCACGGCGTCCCCGTGCCGGGCCGTCGTCGCCCCGGTCTCGGCGAGCAACGCCGGCAGCGGGCGGGGCTTGAGCAGGGTGTCCGGCTCGTCCAACCACGCCACTGCCTCCGGGAAACGTTCGAGCAGACCCGAGAGGAACGCGGACTCGGACAGCACGGTCGTCAGGCTGTGCGCGGCGCCGGAGGAGTCGCGGAGCATCCGGAGGAACCAGCTCGACTCCCCCAGGACGTCGCTGAGCCGCCGGAAGGCCAGGAGTGCCCGGTCCGGTGCCGGTCCCTCCGCCATCCAGCGCAGGAGCACCGGCAGGAGGTTCCGCTGGATCGCCGCCCGCCGGGTCGTCCCCTGCGTCAGCGCACGGATGTGGGTGACGGCGCCGTCCGGGTCGAGGAAGCCGATCGCGGTGAGTCGGTCACGGACCTGGCTACTCGTCAGGACGATCTCGCCCTCGGTCGAGGCCACCGCGGCGAGCATCGGTCGGTAGAACAGGCGCTCGTGGAGGCCCCGGACCTCGAGCTTCACCGAGCGCCAGCGGTCCTGCAGTGCCGACGCCGAGGACGCCAATCGGGTGGAGCGTGCGAGGACCCGGAGTTCGTCCTCGTCGGAGGGCATCAGGTGCGTGCGCTGCAGCCGCCGGAGCTGGATGTGGTGCTCGAGCACCCGGAGCAGGGCGTAGTCCGGGCCGAAGCGTGCGGCCTCTGGTCGTCCGACGTACCCGGCGGTCGCCAGCGCGTCCATCGCCTCGAGGGTGGAGCGGACCCGCACGGACTCGTCGTCCCGCCCGTGCACGAGCTGCAGCAGCTGCACGGTGAACTCCACGTCGCGCAGGCCGCCGGGGCCGAGCTTCAGCTGTCGGTCGACCTGGGCGTCCGGGATGTGCGCCGTCACCCGCTCCCGCATCCGCTGCACCGACTCCACGAACCCGGGCCGCTTCGACGACTCCCACACGAACGGGGCCACCGCGGCGACGTAGCGTTCGCCGAGGTCCGTCGACCCGGCGATCGCTCGCGCCTTGAGCAGCGCCTGGAACTCCCACCCCTTCGCCCAGCGCTCGTAGTACGCCACGTGCGACTCGAGCGTCCGGACGAGTGCCCCGTCCTTGCCCTCGGGCCGGAGGTTCGCGTCGACCTCCCACAGTGCGGGTTCGGCGGCGAGGTCCGTGATGACGTGGGTCGCGGCGATCGCCAGCCGCGTCGCGATGAGCACGGCGCGGTCGGTGCTGATCGCGGGTGCGTCGTCCCCGTCGGCCGGCTCGGTGGGTTCCGTCACGAAGATGACGTCGACGTCGCTGACGTAGTTGAGTTCCCGCGCTCCGGCCTTGCCCATCGCGATCACGGCCAGCGGCGTGGCGGCCACGTCCGCGGCGGGGAACGGGACCTCGCGCCGCGCGACCGTCACGGCGGCGTCGAGCGCGGCACCGGCCAGGTCGGCGAGGCCCGCAGCGACGTCCGGGAACGCCTCGGTCGGCGACGGGTGCAGGACGTCGAACAGGGCGATCTGTGCCAGGTGTCGGCGGTAGCGGACGCGCATTCGACGGCGGGCGGTCTCCCCCGAGCTACCGTCGACGGCCTCGTCGAGCGACGCCGTGTACCGCTCCTGCGACCACGGCGGCGCCACGGGTTCGAGCAGCAGGGCGAGTTCGTCCGGCCGGCGCTGCAGGAACTCGGCCAGCCCGATCGAGGCACCGAGCAACCGGACCAGGCGCTCGGTCGCGCCGGCGTCGGCCAGGACCGGCCGCAGCTGCTCCGGTGCGGACTCGATGAGGCGCTCGAGCGCGAGCAGCGCGCCGTCCGGGTCCGCCGTGGCGGCCCACACCGACTCGGCGTCCGCGATCGGGACCCGCAGGTCGGACGCGGGGCGGGCCTCCAGGACGGCGATCCGCTCGAGCGTGCCGGACAGGTCGGCGAACCCGAGCCGCGCCAACTGCGACCGCGAGGTCGCCGTCCTGCTGGTCATCGCGTGCGCTCCCGTGGTGTGTCCTGACCGGCGGGGTCAGAGCATGCCGAGGTTGGTGTCCAGCTCGAAGGGGGTGACCTGGTCGCGGTACCGCTTCCACTCCTGGCGCTTGTTGAGGAGCACGAAGTTGAAGACCTGCTCACCCAGGGTCTCGGCGACGAGCTCCGAGTCCTCCATCAGCGACAGGGCGTGGTCGAGGCTCGCCGGCAGCTGGCTGTAGCCGAGTGCCTTGCGCTCGGAGTCGGACAGGCTCCAGACGTTGTCCTCGGCCTCGGCGGGGAGCTCGTAGCCCTCCTCGATGCCCTTGAGACCGGCGGCGAGCAGGAGCGAGTACGCCAGGTACGGGTTCGCAGCCGAGTCGATGCCGCGGTACTCGATGCGGGCGGACTGGCCCTTGTTCGGCTTGTACAGCGGCACGCGGACCAGCGCGGACCGGTTGTTGTGGCCCCAGGTGACGAAGGACGGGGCCTCGTCGCCACCCCAGAGACGCTTGTACGAGTTGACGAACTGGTTCGTCACCGCGGTGATCTCCGGCGCGTGCTTGAGGACACCGGCGATGAACTGCTTGGCCGTCGGCGAGAGCTGGTACTCGCCGCCGGGCTCGTAGAACGCGTTCTGGTCGCCCTCGAAGAGCGAGACGTGCGTGTGCATGCCGGAGCCGGGCTGCCCGGAGAGCGGCTTCGGCATGAAGGTCGCGTAGACGCCCTGCTCGATCGCCACCTCCTTCACGACCGTGCGGAACGTCATGATGTTGTCCGCCATGGTCAGCGCGTCGGCGTAGCGGAGGTCGATCTCGTTCTGCCCCGGGCCGGCCTCGTGGTGGCTGAACTCCACCGAGATGCCGAGGTCCTCGAGCATCCGGACCGAGCGGCGACGGAAGTCGTGCGCGCTGCCGCCGGGGACGTTGTCGAAGTAGCCGGCCTGGTCGACGGGCTTCGGGCCGCCGTCCTTCCAGTCGCGGTCCTTGAGCAGGTAGAACTCGATCTCGGGGTGCGTGTAGAACGTGAACCCGCGGTCGCTCGCCCGGGCCAGGGTCCGCTTCAGGACGTTGCGGGGGTCGGCCACGGCGGGCTGCCCGTCCGGCGTCGTGATGTCGCAGAACATCCGGGCGGTCGGGTCGATCTCCCCGCGCCACGGCAGGATCTGGAACGTCGAGGGGTCCGGGTGCGCGAGCACGTCGGCCTCGTACGAGCGGGTCAGGCCCTCGATCGCGGAGCCGTCGAACCCGATGCCCTCGGCGAACGCACCCTCCACCTCAGCCGGCGCGATGGCGACCGACTTGAGGGTGCCGATCACGTCGGTGAACCAGAGTCGGATGAACTTGATCCCGCGCTCCTCGATGGTGCGGAGCACGAAGTCCGTCTGCTTGTCCATGCACGACCTTTCCGAGTTCAGCTGGTCCGGTCCACGACCGTTGTCACAGGCTAGTGGTCAACCTTCCGTGTCCGCGGCGTCGGCGCGCTCGTTGTTGGACTGGATGCGGTCCAGGGCGTGCGCGGCCTCGTCACGGGTGGCGAAGGGGCCGATGTGGTGACGGTTGGTCGACTTGAGGCCCTGCTCGACCTCGCCGGTCTTGTCGTTGTACCACCACTGGGATTCGATGCGCTCGTCGGTCATGGGGCCGACCGTACCCGGGCCGGCCCGGGTCGTCCGGGAGGCCGCGGTCGTCCGGCAGGCCCCGGTCGTCCGTGCCCGGCTCCACGGCCGGGAGGCGGCGGTCGGCTCCGACACGCCGCTAGAGTGGAGCGCATGCCCCGGGACGAACACGGACACCTGACCGCTGGCCGCATCTCCCCGCAGCGGCCGGTCCCACGGGGCATCGAGCGCCCCGAGTACGTCGGCAAGGTCGAACCGCACGAGCACGGCCTCGGCGACACGTACACCCCGGACGAGGTCGAGCGCATCCGCACCGCGGGCCGCATCGCCTCGCAGGCCATCGACGCCGTCGGCGCGGCGATCCGCCCCGGCGTCACGACCGACGAGCTCGACCGGATCGGCCACGAGTTCATCGTCGGCCACGGCGCCTACCCCTCGACGCTCGGCTACCGCGGGTACCCGAAGTCGCTCTGCTCCTCGTTGAACGAGGTGATCTGCCACGGCATCCCCGACGACACCGTGCTGCAGGACGGCGACATCGTGAACATCGACATCACCGCGTACAAGGACGGCATGCACGGCGACACCAACCGGACCTTCGTGGTCGGGCAGGCGGCGCCCGAGGTCCAGGACCTCGTCACCCGTACGGAAGAGGCGATGCACCGCGGCATCCGCGCCGTCGCACCGGGTCGGCAGGTCAACGTCATCGGCCGCGCGATCGAGTCCTACGCCAAGCGCTTCGGGTACGGGGTCGTCCGCGACTACACCGGGCACGGGGTCGGTCGGACGTTCCACTCCGGGCTCGTCATCCCGCACGTCGACGACGTCCGCTACGACACTGTGATCGAGCCGGGCATGGTCTTCACGATCGAGCCGATGCTGACCCTGGGCGGGATCGACGCCGACATCTGGGCCGACGACTGGACCGTCACCACGCGCGACCGCTCCTGGACCGCGCAGTTCGAGCACACGCTCCTGGTGACCGAACGCGGCACCGAACTCCTCACCGTCTCCTGACCACCCGCGGCGCACCCGATCCCGGGACCGTGCCGGACACGAGCCACCTACGGAAGGCACCGCTCCCCATGACCTCACTCGCAGTCGGCGTCGACATCGGCGGAACAGGCATCAAGGGCGCGATCGTCGACACGGCGACCGGCGAACTCACCACCGACCGGATCAAGAAGGCGACGCCCGAGGGTGGCAAGCCGCACGACATCGTCGAGGTCGCCAAGTCGATCCTGGACGACCTGTCCCCCGCGTCGGACGTCGCGGTCGGTGTCTGCTTCCCGGCGATCGTGCGTGACGGCAAGACCATGTCGGCCGCGAACGTGTCGAAGAAGTGGATCGGCTTCGAGGCCGAGGCGCTCTTCGAGAAGGAGCTCGGTCGCTCCATCCACTTCGTCAACGACGCCGACGCCGCCGGGTTCGCCGAGCAGCAGTTCGGTGCCGCCAAGGGCCGCGACGGACTCGTCATCATGACGACACTCGGCACCGGCATCGGCACGGCGCTCATCAACGACGGCGTGCTCATCGTGAACGCGGAGCTCGGCCACCTGGAGATCGAGGGCGTCGACTACGAGACGAAGGCGTCCTTCGCGGCCAAGGAGCGGGACGACCTGACCTGGAAGCACTGGGCGAAGCGCCTGCAGAAGTACTACTCCCGGCTCGAGGCGCTGCTGTCCCCGGAGCTCTTCGTCGTCGGCGGTGGCGTGTCGAAGCAGTACGAGGAGTTCCTGCCGCTGCTCGACCTGCAGGCGGAGATCATCCCCGCGACGCTCCGGAACAACGCGGGCATCATCGGCGCGGCGACCCTGGCGGCACGCAGCTCCCGCTGACCAGCCGGTTCGTCCGGCGCGCCCGTCTGCTGCACGCCGACCGGTCACGACACCCCGTGCGCTCCGCGCCGAGCGGTCACGAAACGTCGTTCTCCGCGTGCGGGACCGACGTTTCGTGACCGCTCGGCGGACGACGTGCGGGGTGTCGGGACCGATCGGGACCGGTCGGGACCGGTCGGGACCGGTCGGGCGGTCGCAGTTCGGAGTCGGAGCCCGGCGGCGCGGGCGGGCCGGTACACTCGTCGGAGCGAACGGGTCGGTGAGACGGTCGCGTCACTCCCCCGGGAGTGCCGAGGAACGTCCGGGCTCCACAGAGCAGGGCGGTGGGTAACACCCACCCGGAGCAATCCGCGAGACAGTGCCACAGAGAACAGACCGCCGGCGGTGACGTCGGTAAGGGTGAAACGGTGGTGTAAGAGACCACCAGGGATCCGGGTGACCGGATCTGCTCGGTAAACCTCGCCCGGAGCAAGGTCAGACAGAGGACGCTGAGGCTGCTCGCCGAGTCCTCGGGTAGACCGCTGGAGGCCGACGGCAACGTCGGTCCGAGAGAGATGGCCGTCACCGCGACCTCGGTCGCGGGACAGAACCCGGCGTACGGCCGGCCCGTTCGCCCCAGACCGCACGACCACGACAGCCCGGTACCGCGAGGTGCCGGGCTGTTGTGCTCACGCCGCCGGCACCGCGAGACACCGCGGAACGCGCGAGACACCGCGAAGCGTACGAGACACCCCCGGATTCGGCGGCGTCTCACGCCCGCAGCGGCGTTTCGCGTCGGCAGCGGCGTCTCGACCCGCCGACGGCGCATCATGCAGACGGGTGCGTCTCGGCGGCCGGGAGGCACGCAGCCAGCCCGCACCGCGCCTCCCGCCCGGCCCGCCCCAGGACTCGGACCGGCACCCGCCGCCGCGAGACACCGCGGAGCGCACGAGACGCCCCCGGATTCCGCGGCGTCTCACGCCCGCAGCGGCGTCTCACGGAAGCGGCGGCGTTCCGCGGAAGCAGCGGAAGCGGCGGCGCCGCCGCGGCCGCCTACAGGCCGGACTCGGCCGTCCGCACCAAGATCGCGTCGCTGTCCGGGCAGAGCAGGACGTCGTCCGGCGCCGCGGCCCGGATCGTGGCCAGGTCGGAGTTGTTCAGCGCCACGCCGGACGCCGTCGACACGCCGCCCTGCAGCAGCGACGCCCCGAAGCCGTACCGGGCACGCTGGCGCTCGTACAGTGCGAGGAGGTCGGCCGGCACCTTCGCGGCGACGTCGGCGCGGGACTGCACGGCGGCGACGCGGTCCTTCTCGAACCGGGCGATGCCGTCGTCGCGGACGCCCATCAGCCGGCCGCGCTCGGCGTCGATGTCGGCGAGCTGCTTCTCGATGTCGCCGACCCGGGCGCGGAGGCGGTCGAGCGTCTCCATCACCTCGAGCTCCTGCGTCTCGAGGTCGTTCGTCCGGCGGTTCAACGAGTCGAGCTCGTTCTGCAGCCCGGCGGCGTCCTTCGCGTTGCCGACGTTCTGCAGCAGCGTGGTGTCGCGTTCGATGCGTGCCTGGGCGGTGGCGGTGTCCGACTCGAGGCGGGCGAGGTCGCGCTCGGCGTCCTCGACGTCCCCGGTGGCGGCGGCGAGCTGGCTGCGGAGGCCGGCGGCGCGGGTGCCGAGTTCGGTGAGGTGCTCGCCCTTCTGCAGGGAGCTGATCCGGTGGGCCAGCCGGGTGATGTCGTTGTCGAGTCGCTGGACGTCGAGCAGGATGGCCTGGTCCTCGGGTGCTGCCTTCATGGTCAGGCTCCTTCGTTGGGTGCGGATGGCAGGACGGCGAAGTCCCACGGTTCGGTTCGGAGGTCGCTCACGGTGACGCGGACCCCGGTGGCGGCGCGGAGCTGCTCGGCGGCGACGTCGAGCCAGAGCCACTCGGTCGCCCAGTGCGAGGTGTCGATCAGTGCGGGGCCGTCGGCCACCATCGCCTGCTCACGGAACTCGGAGGCGGGGTGGTGCCGCAGGTCGCTCGTGATGTAGACGTCGGCGGCCCGGACCTCGGCGTTGCCGAGGTACGCGTCGCCCGCGCCGGCGCACAGGGCGACCGTGCGGACGGGGCGGTCGTACTCCCCCGACACGCGGACCCCGGTCGCGGTGGCGGGCAGGACGTCGACGATCCGTCGGGCGAGCACGCCGAGGGGCACCGGTTCGGCGAGCACACCGACCCGGCCGATCCCGCTCACGCCGTCGGACGCGGGTTCGAGCGGACGCGGGTCCTGCAGTCCGATCCGGTCGGCGAGGACGGCGGAGGTGCCGGTGGTCACGACGTCGGCGTTGGTGTGCGCGGCGAGGAGTCCACACCCACCACGGACGAGGGTGGCGAGGACGGAGCCCTTGTAGGTGGACTCGTCGATCGTGGTCACACCCCGGAGCAGCAGCGGGTGGTGCGTCAGGAGCAGGTCCGCCCCGGCTGCCACGGCTTCGCGGGCGGTGTCCGGCACGGCGTCGACGGCCAGGTGGACGTGCTCGACCAGGGCGTCCGGGTCGCCGGAGACGAGGCCGACGGAGTCCCAGGACTCCGCCCCGGCCGCCGGCCACAGGGACTCGACGGCGGACTGCAGTTCTCGGAGCGTCGGCATCCCGTCAGTGTACCGAGACGGCGGGGTCGGCCCGGGTGTCAGCGACGGCCGACGAGGTGCAGCAGGCGGGCGACGAGACGCGACCACCAGCCGGTCGGTGCGGTCGACGCGGCTTCGGCACGGGCCTCCCGGTCGGGTGCGTCCACGACGTCCGTCGCGGCGGTGTCGTCGGCGGACGGCGTCGCGCCGACCGGTGCGGCCACCGGGACCTCGACGGAGACGACGGGCTGCTCGCCCGTGTGGGCGCGGAGCACGGCGGCGAAGGCCTCGCGGTCGATGACCGTCGGGCCGGTCACCGGCTGCACCAGCGGGGTCGGGCGGCCGGACGCGGGGACCGGCGGCGACGAGGGCGAAACGGTCTGGAGGCTCGACACCGGTCGGACGGCGGACTGCGGTCCGACGGGCGGTGCGACCAGGTCGGCGTCGTCGGCCGGGACGTCGACCGACACCGGCTCGGCGACCGCGCGGTGCGGCGCCGGCAGGAGCGGACGCACGGCGCCGACGCGGACCGGTGCGGTGGCGGCGCGGCGGAGCGCGGCACGCTCGCGGCGGTCGGCCTCGAGTGCGGCGTCGGCCAGGAGGTCGGCGAAGACCTCGCGAGCGAACGCCCGCGCGCCCTCGACCTCGGCGTCGGTGCTGTCGGCGACCACGGCCTCCCAGGCGGCCAGGCGGGCGAGGTCCTCGTCACGGACGCGGACCTCGTCCTCGAGCAGGTCGATGCGCTCGATGGTCGTGCGGCCGCTCGAGGCATCGAGTGCGACGGCGAGGTCGTCGAACCGGAGGGCCAGGCGCTCGGGCGGCTCGGGGAAGGAGGGTGCGCAGACGGCGACGTGGCGCGCGCGGTCGCGGCGGAAGGCGCGGTCGTCGCCGGAGACGACGCGGGCCGGCTCGGGTGCGGTCTCGGCGAGTTCGACGACCGGCTCGTCCGCGACCGGCTGCTCGACGGCCGGTGCGTCCGCGACCGGCTCCTCGACGTCCACCGGCGGCAGCACGGGGCGTCGGACCGGACCGGTGACCGGCGGGACGACGAGGTCTGCGAGGTAGGGCGACCGCGTGGCCGGGGCGTCGTGCAACCACTCCTCGAGTTCGCGACCGAAGGGGTCCACGAGGGGCGTGCGTGCTCCGGACTGCGTCTCCATGTGAGGAGTATGAATATCGCACGCTCCATCAGCGCGGACATCCGCGGAGTGTCGCGGGATCCGGTGGCATGTCGCCTGGAGTCGAGCGGCGTGTCGCGACTCTGGCGCCTGCGGTCGGTCCCGCCGTGCTCGTCAGCTGTGCAGGGTGTCGCGGGGGTACTCGTCGAACCGTCGTGCGTACGCCGCCGAGAACCGACCGAGGTGCGCGAAGCCCCACTGCACGGCGACGCTCGCCACCGTGGTGTCGGCCGGCGTGCCCTCGCGCAGTTCGTCGCGGACCCGGTCCAGCCGGATGCCCCGCAGCATGGCGTTCGGCGCGATGCCGACCTGCCGCTGGAACGCCTGCTGCAGGCCGCGGATGCTCAGGCCGACGTGCTCGGCGACGTCGGTCGTGGTGATCGGGGTGTGCGCGGCGGCGTGCATGTACTCGATCGCCGAACGCACACGGCCGGTGGCGCCCGCGGGCAGCGGGACCTGGCGGGCGGCGAGGCGGTGCGGGAAGGTGCTGAGGAGCGCCAGAGCCGTCCGACGAGCGGTGTCGGCGAAGGCCAGCACGGACATCGGGCTGTTGCCGAGCACGACGCGGGAGGCCTCCTGCACCTGGTGGTTCCAGGCGCGCACGGCCTCGGCACCGGGGACCACCGTGTGGTCGAACACCAGGGTGCCGGGCTCGGTGCCGTACGCCTCGGCGGCGACGCGTTCGAGGAAGGTGCGGTCGAACTGCACGACGCTCTGCCGGACGTCGGCCAGGTCGAAGCGGTACGGACGTCCGACGGGGAACACCACCGGCCGACCGGGCGTCAGGGCGACCTCGTCACGACCGACGTCGAGCACGCCACCACCGTCCGTCACCCAGGCGACGCTGATCTGGTCGCCGGAGTCGACGTCGCCCACCATGCGGGCATCGAACCGCGTCGACCGCAGGGACATCGCCTGGTCGCCGACGGTCCGGAAGCGGTACCCGAAGGCCCGCTCGGTCCGCTCGGGCAGGAACCCGGACGCCTCGTAGGTCTGCTCGAACATCGACCGAGCGGCGTCGAGATCGGCTCCGGACGTCTCGAAGACGGTCCGGGGGTCCATGGTGGCGGTCATCCGGGGAATCCTGACACGCGCCGCGCGAACTTCATGCATCTGGATGGACCCGACGCGGGAAGCGGCTCACACCGCGCGGGTGGCCTTCCGGACCGTCCAGCGGTTCTCGTCACCCAGACGGTCGTAGCGCAGCTCGTCGACGACCATCTGCACGAGGGCGAGTCCACGCCCGCCCTCCGCCATGTCGTCCGGCAGGGTGGCACCTGCCACGTCGACGGACGCGGGCTGGCCGTCGTCGGTGATCCGGGCCTCCAGAGCGTCGCTGGCGACCGCGAGCGTCAGCGAACACGTGACCTGCCCGCCCGCCGCCGCGTGCTCGATCACGTTGGAGGCGAGCTCGATGATCGCGAGTTCGAGGGCCATCCGGTCCTCGACACTGACGGCGGGCTCGGCCGTCCAGACGTCACTGAGGAAGTCGTGCACCGAGGAGACGTCG
This sequence comes from Curtobacterium sp. APC 4022, assembly GCF_030407555.1. Classification (NCBI taxonomy): domain Bacteria; kingdom Bacillati; phylum Actinomycetota; class Actinomycetes; order Micrococcales; family Microbacteriaceae; genus Curtobacterium; species Curtobacterium sp. APC 4022. The sequence continues at coordinate 58,011 of NZ_JASDDD010000011.1, read as the reverse complement.
TCGGGCGGCGACGCGAAGTCCAGCCGGTGCTCGCCCACGACGGCCCCGGTCAGACCCATTCGCGGACGGCTTCGTCACCGTCGGCGTAGCTGCGGAGGATCTTGTCGATGTTCGACAGCTTCAGCACCATCGCGACCTGCTCGGACGGTGCGGCGATCCGGAGGTCACCACCGGCCTGCCGAGCGGTCTTCAACGCACCGACGAGCGCACCGAGACCCGAGGAGTCGAGGAACTCGACGCGCGACAGCTCGACGGCGACACGGGGACGGCCGCCCTCGATCACCGTGGCGACGGTCTCGCGGAAGGCTGGTGCCGACACCATGTTCAGGCGGCCGGAGCACTCCAACACCGCCGCTTCGGTGCCGGCTTCGTGTACGACGATGTCCATTGTGTGTGGGGCCCCCTCGAGAGTCTGCGCGTGCCTCATCGGAGGCTAACGGGTCATGGCGACCGGGGGAACAGGACGCGCTGGCGTCCGTGCCCCCGGTCCGGGGGATCACCCCGTGTTCTGCAGGCCGGCGGCGATGCCGTTCACCGTCAGCAGGAGCAGCCGGTGGTCACCGTCGGTGGTGTCGGAACTGCCGGACGACCGGATCGCCCGGAGCGCGCGCAGCTGCAGGTGCGACAGGGCGTCGACGTACGGGGAGCGCAGTCGGACGGCGCGCGCGAGCACCGGTCGGTCCTCGAGCACGTCCTCGGCGCCGCTGATCCGGAGGACCCACGAGCGGGTCCGGTCCATCTCGTCCAGGACCTTGCGACCGAGGTCGTCGCGGTCCGCGAGCTCGAGGTACCGACGGGCGATCTGGACGTCGGTCTTCGCGAGCGACATCTCGACGTTCTTGATCAGGGCCGCGAAGAGGGGCCACTCGGCGGCCGCGGTGCGGAGCAGGTCGAGGTCACCGACCGCTTCGAGCGCCGAGCCCAGGCCGTACCAGCCGGCCAGGTTGATCCGTGCCTGCGTCCACGAGAACACCCACGGGATCGCCCGGAGGTCCTCGAGCGACTCGACGCTGAGACCTCGGCGGGCCGGACGGGACCCGAGCGGCAGCAGCCCGAGCTCCTCCATCGGGGTGACGCGGGCGAACCACGGGGCGAAGCCGTCGGCCTTGACCAGGTCGTAGAACGCCGCGCGGGACACGTCGTCGAGCTGCTGCGCCAGGTCGGCGAAGCGCTCGGCCGCGACGGCGGTGCGTGCCTCGTTCGACGGCGACGACGCGAACAGCGTCGCCGAGGCCATCTGCTCCAGGTGTCGGGCCGCGATGTCCTGGTCGCCGTACTGGGCGAAGATGACCTCACCCTGCTCGGTGAGCTTCAGGCGGCCGTCGATGGACCCCGGCGGCTGCGCGAGCACGGCTTCGTTCGCCGGACCGCCACCGCGGCCGAGGGAGCCGCCGCGGCCGTGGAAGAGCGTCAACTCGACGTCCTGCGCCGCCGCCCAGGACGCGATCCGGGCCTGGGCGTCGTAGAGCGCCAGGTTCGCCGACACCGGGCCGACGTCCTTCGAGGAGTCCGAGTAGCCGAGCATGACCTCGAGCCGGCGCCCGGTCGCCCCGAGGCGACGCTGGAACGGCTCGGTGCGGACGGCCTCGTCGAGGATGTCGACGCTGGCGTGCAGGTCGGCGAAGGTCTCGAACAGCGGGATGACGTCGAGCACCGGGGCTGCCTCGACCGACCCGAGTGCGGCGACGGCGAGTTCGTGGACGTTCGCCAGGTCCTCGGCGGACTGGGTGAACGACACGATGTACCGGCTGGCCGACCGGACGCCGTAGCGGCGCTGCAGGTCGGCGATGGTGCGGAAGACGGCGAGGACCTCCTCGGTCATCTCGCTCAGGGCACCACCGGCACGGATCTCGGCGAGGGCGGTGCGGTGCACCTGGGAGTGCTGGCGGATCTCGAGCTCGGCCAGGTGGAACCCGAACGTCTCGACCTGCCACACGAGGTTCTGCAGCTCGCCGTTCGCGGCACGGAGCGCCCCGGCGGCCGTCAGTGACGCCTGCACCACGTGCAGGTCGGCGAGGAGCTCGTCCGGGCCGCGGTACGCCAGCGGCCGGTCGTCGCGACGGGTGGCGTCGATGCGGGCGGCGATGAACAGCAGCGCGCGGCGGTGTGTCTCGGTGGGGGCGCGGATGCCGATGCGCTCGGCGACGTCGGGGTCCAAGGACTCCTGCGCGGCGACCAGCGCGGTGAGGCCGGCGTCACCCGGGGTGTGGTCGGCGTCGAGGGTCAGGGCGCTGCCGATGCGGGTCGCGGCCCGGGTCAGCCCGAGCAGGATGTGCTCCGCCGCGATCTCGGCGGCCTGGCGCGTGACGTCGGCGGTGACGTGCGGGTTGCCGTCGCGGTCGCCGCCGATCCACGTGCCGAAACGCACGAACGCCGGAGCCTGCACCGGGGCTCGGCCGGCATCGTCGCCCTGCAGCCGGTCGTCGAGCAGCCGGTACACCTGCGGCACGATCTCGAACAGGGTCTGGTCGAACACGCTCATCGCGGTACGGACCTCGTCGAGCGGGGTCGGCCGGGTGGTGCGGAGCGGCGAGGTGCGCAGGAGCGTCGCGATCTCCTCGAGCAGTCGGCGCTCGTTCTCGGCGCGGGCGGTCGCGTTCTTCGTGCGGTCGCGCTCGTCGATGAGGTCGGTGATGCGGCGGACGCCCGTGGTCACCGCACGGCGGCGGGCCTCGGTCGGGTGCGCGGTGAGGACGGGGTGGAACCGCAGGCCCTCGAGCCGGGCCGCGGCCTCGTCGGCGCCGACCTGCTCGACGAGCTCGACGAACGTGGCGGGGAACGAGTCCCCCGGCTGGCCGCCGTCGTCCCCGCGGGCACGGAGGACCCGGACGCGGTGGTGCTCCTCGGCCAGGTTGACCAGGTGGAAGTACGAGGTGAACGCCCGGGCGACCTCTTCGGCACGCTCGGCGGAGAAGGTGGCCACCACCGCTTCGGCGCGGGTGGCGCCGTCTTCGTCGGTGCCCTCGTACGCGTCGATGACCGCCTGGCGCAGCGACTCGACGTCGCGCAGCAGGTCGTCACCGCCGGTCTCGCGGAGCACCCGTCCGAGCAGGTTGCCGAGGTACCGCACGTCAGCACGCAGGTCGCTGTCGACCGCTCCGCTGACGTCGTCACGCGCGCGTCCGAAGCGCGTCGAACCGTCGATCGCCGTCATCTCGTCCTTCCCGGGTCGGTCCGGGCTGTCCCGGCGTGGCAGCAGCGTACCGGGCGCCGACGTCACGTGACGACGACCGTCCGGACGGCCTGGTGCGGCTGGCTCGGACCGCGGCGCGACCCGGATCCGCCCGGGTCAGGCCGGATCAGCCCGGCTCAGGCCGGGTCGGCGAGGGCGGACGGCAGACGCATCCCGTCCACCGCGGCGAGCAGCCCGGCGTCGAGCCGGTAGGCCAGCTCCACCTCCGCGATCACGCGCTCCCGCTCGTCGTCGCTCCACGGCGCCGCGTCGAGTTCGGCGCGGTACGTGTCGGAGAACGCAGCGGGGTCGGCGACCTGGTCGAAGATCCAGAGCAGGACGCCGTTGGTCTCGAAGCCGAACTGGTCGGCGAGCAGGCGTCCGATGGCGTGACCGCCGGTCAGGTCGCCGAGGTAACGCGTGTAGTGGTGGGCGACGAACCCGCCGGGCCACGTCGCCGCGACCTCGTTGAGTCGCCGGACGTACGCCGTCGTCGCCGGCAGCGGAGTGAGCAGCTCGTCCCAGTCCGGGCCGACCAGGAACTCCAGGTCCGCGCGGATGCCCGGCATGCGCGTGAGTCGGCTGGTCATGAACGGGGCGGCGACCGGGTGGTCGGCCATCCGGTCGGCTGCGCACTCGAGCGCGTCGTAGACGAAGGCGTACTGCCCGAGGAGCGTCGCGTAGTCGGCGACGTCACACCGGCCCTCCGCCAGGTCGTGCATGAAGCCGTGGCCGGCCGTGACCCCGTGCGAGCGCCGTGTCCGGACCCGCAGGGCCTCGGAGAACGGGACGACGTTCGTGCTCATGAGGTGAGGCTAACCTCACAAGGTGTCCGTCGTCACCCTCCGGCGGGAAGACCCAGGAAAGGAGGCTCGTCCGACGATGAGCCCGAAGCCGAACCGCCCACAGCACGTCCTGGTCGTCGACCGCACCGAGCGCCTCAGCCCGCACATGGTCCGCGTCCACCTCGGCGGCGCCGGGTACGACGCGTTCATCGAGCACGCCGACCCCGAACGCCTGGCGACCACCGACAAGTACGTCAAGCTCATGCTGCCGAAGCCGGGTACCGGCCTGCAGCCGCCGTACGACCTCGACGCCCTCCGCGCCACGATGCCGAAGTCGGACCTGCCCGCTCGCCGCACCTACACCGTCCGCGCCGTCGACCCCGTCACCCGGACCATCGCGATCGACTTCGTCGTGCACGGCACCGACGGCCTCGCCGGCCCCTGGGCCGCGGCGGCCCGCCCCGGCGACCGCATCGCGCTGTCCGGTCCGGGCGGCGGCTGGGCACCCTCCACGGACCCCGACGTCACCCACGTGCTGCTCGGTGACGACAGCGCCCTGCCCGCGATCGGCGCCGCCCTGGAGGCCATGCTCCCGTCCGCCACGGGTGTCGCCCTGGTCGAGGTGACCGGCCCCGCCGACGAACAGCCGCTCGTGCACCCGACCGGCGTCGAGCTGCGCTGGCTGCACCGCGACGCGGCGGGTGCCGAGCCGGGCACGCTGCTGCTGGCGGCGACCCGGGAGCTGCCCCGCGCCTCCCGTCCGGTGAGCGTCTTCGCGCACGGCGAGCGGGCCGCGGTGAAGGCGATCCGTCGGGTGTTGCAGGACGACTGGGGGCTCGAGAAGGCCTACCTGTCGCTGTCGGCGTACTGGGCGCTCGGACGCGCCGAGGACCGGTTCCAGGAGGAGAAGCGCGAACCGATCGGCGTGGTCTTCGAGGACTGAGCCCGGCAGCCCCCACCGACCCGGCGGCGTCGGTGGCCGTCGGTAGCGTGCCGCGCATGGTCCGGTCGGAGAGTCCCGCGCGCTGCTGCGTCCCCGGCTGCACGGCAGTGGTCTCCCCCGAGGCCCCGGTGCCGCTGTGCACCGGACACGTCACGCTGGTCGCCGAGTTCGCGGCCGAGCACGTCGGGGTCGAGGACCTCTTGCCCGGGCCCTGCCTGGTCTGCGGCGGCCGGATCGGGGTGCGGTTCCCGTCCGGCTCGGTCTGCGCCGTCTGCGAGTGGCGCTTCGGCGACGTGCCGGACGGTGAGCTCGGGGCACCGCGGGTCGACGTCGTGTACTACCTGCGGATGCGCGACGACACCGGCGACCGGGTCAAGATCGGCACGACCGCGAACCCGCGGCAGCGCCTCGGTCGGATCGCCCACCAGGACCTGCTCGGGTTCGAGCGCGGTGACCGTTCCCTCGAGCGGCAGCGGCACGAGGAGTTCGCCACCTCGCGGTACCCGGGCACCGAGTGGTTCCGGGTGACGCCGGAGCTGCTGGCGCACGTCGACGTCGTGGCCGCCGGTGTGCCGGACCCGTGGGCGCTGCACACGCGGTGGATGAGCGAGGCGCTGGCGCTCCGGGGCTGAGCCGGCGGCCCGGGCCGGCCCGGCTCGCGCCGGCCCGGCTCGCGCTGCGTCGGTTCGGCGTGGACACGCACCACCGGAACCGGTTCGCACCGCGGGGGACCCTGGCGCGGACCGGTTCTCGTTGTGCGGCGACCCAGCCGGCTCAGCCGGCCCCGGACGGACGCCCGTCAGCGCGCGTAGGCGTCGACGAACAGCGGGCCGCGGATCTCGCGCAGGACGTCGACGAGCCGGTCGATCGTGCGGCCCGACACCCCGGACTCCTGCAGGTCCCACGGCCCGAGGACGGGCAGACGACCCGTGCGGATCCGGACGACCTCCCACCCGACGGCCCGGGTGGCGCGGTCCTTCCGGCGGTCGGACTCCTCGCGCGAGCCGACGTGCTCGAGCCCGTGCCTGCCGGTGGAGTCGTACTCGATCGCGACGCGCAGCTCCGGCAGGATGATGTCCGGCCAGACCTCGACGTGCTCGTGGAACGGCCGGTCCAGGCGGATCGCGGTGTGCTCGAACGTCAGGTCCAGGCGGGCGCGCAGTCCGGCGCGCAGCTCGGCTTCGACCGCGGAGGCCGGCGCCGGCGCGCACTGGCTGACGAACGACTCCCCCGACGGCAGCCGCGGGGTGTTCGGGCAGATCGACCGGGGCGCGGCCGTCCGGGTACTGCGCCCGCGGCCGGCCGTGCTGCCGGTGCGCGTGCGGGCGGGCCTCCGGCGCGACGAGGGGACCGCGCCTCCCGGCAGTCCCCGAGCGGGCGCGGCGGGCAGGGTCTGTCGCCCGCTCGACCGCACAGCGCGCTGCGGGACCGGGACGGCAGACGGCCAGTCCTCGGGCAGCACCGGCCACCGCTGCGGCTGGGCGAGGACGGCGCACTCCGGGCACCAGACGGACCGACGGCGCTCACGACCAGGACGGGACCGCTGCTCGCTGGGGGTGGCGACGAAGACGTGGCCGACGTCGCACTCCCACGTCAGCAGCACGTCGGCGGCCGGCGGGATCTGGGTCAGGACGACGCCCGCGTTCCAGTCCGGGTGGTACTGCCGCACCAGGACGGGCCACGACGCCCACTCGGCACGGAACTCGCCGACGGCGTACGGCACCGGGACACCGCGCGACCACTGTCGGCGGCGCCACCACGCATCCACTGGTTCGGCCACGACCCGCACGGTAGGACGAGCCACCGACAGCAGCGGGAGCGGTGTCCCTCAGCGCGGCGGCGTTACGAACGTGAACCGCTCCGGTCCGGCCTGTGAGCCGTCCTCGAGCACCCGGATGCCGGACTCCCGACACGCGGCGATGCCGTCCCGGTGGACCCGCTCCGGCCGGGGCTTGCGCGGGATGCCGGCGTCGCCGAACACCGCCCACGCGTTCGCCGCGGCGGCGCTGGTGAACCGGGTGCTGTAGCGGACGCCGGCGAACCCCGACGCGTCGAACGCCCGGGCCCAGGCCTGGGGGACGCGGTAGTCCCCCATCGTCTGCAGTTCCGCGCCGACCCCCGACCGCACGGCGGCCGGGTCGGTGACGTCGGCGAAGCGTCGACCCCGGGAAGCCCGTGCCGCCACGACGACCATCTCGCGCGCCCGGGCGGCGAACACGGTGTTCGTGTGGAGCGTGTGGTGGGCGAGCCGTTCCCGCACGGCGACCTCGACCGAGTCCGCCCAGTAGCAGGTGCCCCGCGGGTCGGCGAGGTCGAAGCGGCCGCCGTCCACGCCGTCGGCGTCGGCGGGTGTCGACGCGAACCACCACGCCCCGCGGTCGTGCCGCTTGGCCCGGTAGAACGTCGTCCCGCGCGACTCGGCAGCCGGGAAGCCGGTCAGGTCGAGGTCGTCGCCCGGTGGCTGCTGCGCGACGTCGGTCCGCGCCGGTTCCCGCTCAGGCGTCGGCATGCCAGGCGTGGGCGGCTCGGCGAGCGGCGGTCAGGACCGGTTCGACCCGTCCGTCGCGGAGCGCCTGCGCGGCGGTCGTCCCGCCGAACTCGTCGGCGACCGTGTTGAGCCACAGCGCACTGCCCCAGGGGTCGATGGCATCGCGGTCGATCAGGTCGAGCACGTCGCGCAGGTGCGGCAGCGGCGTCCCGGTCCGACCGAACTGGAACGCGGGGAACACCCTGGTGCCGTCGCCGATCTTCAGCCCGATCAGGTCGCGCTTCTGGGTCGCCTTGTGGATCGCCTGCCGGGTGACCCCCCGCCAGTTCGCCAACGAGGCGGTGTCGTAGAACGGCCCGATCAGCGCGTCGGTCTCGTGCTTGACGGTCGGCAGCGCGGCGAGCATCCGCTCGGCCAACGCATCGACGTCCGCGGTGTCGGTGAGGGCGGCGTCCGCCTCGCCCAGGCGGATCCGCTCGGTCAGTGCCTGCAGCAGCGCGGACTCGGCCGGGCTCAGCTCCTCGGCCGCGGATCGCGTGCGGTGCAGTGTCGATTCCATCAGGCCCCTCTCGTCAACCGTGTCAACCCAACGATACTCGCCCATCGACAACCGCGTCAACCACGCCGGACGGCACCCACAGCGGACGGGAGGCGCGACACCGGTCCGGTACCGCGCCTCCCGTCCGGCAGGCGCCCGCGCCACGATCAGCGCCGGGCGTCACCAGCGAGGATCAGTGCTCGTCGTAGTGGTCCTCGTGACGCGCGTGACGGTGGCCGTCGTGCACGAAGTCGACGTGGTCGCCGTGCTCGACCTGCGCGTGCTCGCCGCCGTCCTGCTCGTGGTCGTGCTCGGCGACGCCGTGTTCGGCGACGCGGTGCTCGTCGGCCTGCGGCGTCTCGGGAGTGGTGTCGGTCATGGTTGCCGTCCTTTCGTGAGACCGGTTCTCAGATGCAGCGTAGGGGACGTCGGGCGGATCCGGCAGTGGCCCGAGTGGACGCTCAGCCGACGCTCGCGGTCTGATCCCATCCCATCCGATCCACAGCGGTCACCTTCCGCCGAGCGGGACGCCGTGCCAGGGTCGGAACGTGTACACCGACATCACCGGACCCGACCTCACCTCGTACCGCGGCAGCGTCGCCGAACCGGACGACTTCGACGACTTCTGGCGACGCACCATGACCGCGGCGCGCGAACACCCGATCGCCGTCCAGGCCGACCGGGTCGACACGGGCCTGACCACCGTCGACACCTACGACGTCTCGTTCGCCGGGTGGGACGGGCAGCGCATCGCCGCGTGGCTCACCGTCCCCGCCGGCAGCAGTGCCGACGCACCGCTCCCCGCCGTCGTCGAGTACATCGGCTACGGCGGCGGTCGTGGCCTGCCCACCGAGCGGCTGCTCTGGGCCTCCGCCGGCGTCGCGCACCTGCTCATGGACACCCGCGGGCAGGGCTCGGGCTGGGCCACCGGCGACACCCCCGACCCTGACGGCTCCGGGCCCGCGATCCCCGGGGTCATGACGCGCGGCATCGAGTCGCCCGAGACCTACTACTACCGGCGCTTGACCACCGACGCCGTCCGTGCCGTCGATGCCGCGCGGGACCTCGACCTGATCGACAGCGACCGGATCGCGGTCCTCGGCGGCAGCCAGGGCGGTGGACTCGCGATCGCCGTCGCCGGGCTGGTCGAGGGGCTGGCCGGGGTCTTCCCCCGTGTGCCGTTCCTCTGCGACCACCGGCACGCGACGCAGATCACCGACGCCTACCCGTACCACGAGCTGGTCGACTACCTGGCGACCCACCGCACCGCGACGGACCGGGTCTTCAGCACGCTCGCCTACTTCGACGGGGTGCTGCACGCCGCCCGCGCGACCGCCCCGGCGTGGTTCTCGGTCGCGCTGATGGACCCGATCTGCCCGGCGTCGACGGTGTACGCCGCGTACAACGCGTGGGCGGGGCCGAAGGAGATCACCGTCTGGGAGTACAACGGCCACGAGGGCGGCGGTCCGCACGAGGACGCCGACACGCTCCCCCGGCTGCGCGAGCTGTTCGGCTGACGCGTCCCCTCGTCACCAGGCGATGCGGTCGAACTCCTCGCGGAGTCGGACCGCCCGCGCCGGGTGCACCTGGGCGACCCAGCCGATCCGGCCGAGCAGGTGCGCCCGGAAGTCCGCGTGCCCGCCGCGGTCCTGCGACGCCGGACCGTGCACGACGCAGTTGTGCAGGACCGCGTGCAGCCGGTCGACCTCGCGGCGGCCGGGAGCGGTCCGCTCGTTGACGACGACGCCGGTCACCGACTGCCGGACAGCGGCACGGCGGACCCGGGTCTTCCGGGCGTTGAGCCGGTACCCCTGGTCGGAGACGATCCGCTCGACACCACGGAGGAACGCGTCCGGTCGTCGTGCCAGGTCGCCACCGCCGCTGAACGTCAGGTCGTCGGCGTACCGCGTGTACGCGGCACCGACCGATGCCGCCCAGCCCGCCAGCCGCGCGTCGAGGTGTCGCAGCACGGTGTTCGCCAACGCCGGCGAGGTCGGTGCCCCCTGCGGCAGGTGCGAGTCGGCGAGCACCCGCCGGAGCGCACCCCGCTCGTCCGCGTCACCACCGGGCGGCATCGCGGTGAGGACGTGCACCGGCACCCGGTGCGTGCAGAGGCCGGTGAGGACGTGTGCGAGCGGTTCGGCGAATCCGGCGCTCCGGAACACCCCGTACACCGACTGCGCCCGGACGCTCGCGAAGAACGTGGTGAGGTCCGCCGACACCACGACCGGCTGACCGACGTGCACTGCGGCGCCCGTGACGACGCTGCGACCGGGGACGAACCCGTGCGCCGCGTCGTGCACGGGCAGGACCGCGAGCAACTCGTCGAGCACGGTGCGCTGCGTCCGACGGAGCAGGTCCATCGGCTTCTCGAGCAGCCGCGGGGTCCGTCCGGGCCGTCGCACCCACTCGTGACGGTGGTGGTGCAGCGGGCTCGACGGGCCCGGTCGCCGGTTCCAGCCGCGGGTGTCGGCGAGCCAGAGCAGCCGCCCGACGGTCACGTCGAGTTCCCGCGCGAGCTCGGGCAGCGTGTCGACGAGCAGGCGGCTCGACACGGTCGGGACCGCCTGCACCGCGACCGCGCGGCGGAGCAGCACCCGCACCGGTCGGCGGTCGCGCCGCGCGTCGTGCAGCCGCACCAGCGGCGGGGACCCGGCCAGCACCGCGGCCAGCTGACGCGGCGCACCGACGGGAGGCCGTGGGTACGTCTCGAGCGCCGCCCGGACCGCCAGTTCCACGTACGCACGCTCCATGCCGAGGACGTCGTACCCGGCGGCGGTCAGGTGGTCGGCGTCCCACCCGCCCGAGGCGAGGAACGCGTCGGCCAGCGCGGTGGCGACGACGTCGAGGGGCGTGGGGTTCCCGGGGGACCTGTCGGTGCCTCCGTGAGGGCGAGCGCGCGGAGCGCGCCGAGCCTCTCGGGGCGTGTGGTCCTGCTGGTACTGCGTGCCCCGGGGTGACCCCGGAGAGGTCGACGCGTCACGCGCGCCGTCCGCCTCCCCCGGGAACTCCACGTGCCCACCATAGGAGGAAGCCGCTACCGTGACGAGCGACACCGCCGTCCCTGTGAGGAGCACCATGCCCGACACCACCGGAGCCCGCTACCGCGACCTGCCGACCGACGAGAAGCTCGCCGTGCTGCTCTACGAGGAGCGCGAACTCGACCACGACGCGTTCGACCTCGACGACGCCTGGACGGTGGGTTCGTGGTTGCGGTCGACCGCCCTCGAACGCGGTCTCGGCGTGGGCTTCGCGGTGTCCTTCGGTGAACAGCGGGTCTTCCACGCCGCGACGCCCGGGTCCGCGGCGGTCAACGACGCCTGGCTCGACCGGAAGTTCCGCGTCGTCCGTCACTTCGCGCACAGCACCCTGGCCGTGCGGACGCAGTACGAGCTCGGCGGGTCCTCGTTCGACGAGGCCGCGGCGCTCGACCCCCGGCAGTACCAGGCGGCCGGCGGCGGGTTCCCGCTGCTCGTCCGCGGCGCCCTCGTCGGAGCGGTCGGTGTCAGCGGCCTCGAGATGCACGACGACCACGCGCTCGTGGTCGAGGCCCTGCGCGCACACCGCGCTCGACGGGACGAGCGCGCATGACGGGGGTGGGCCTCCCGGACGACTGCGTCTTCTGCCACCTCATCAAGCACGACGACCAGGGCACGGCCTGGGTCGAGCGCGAGCCGGACGCCGTCGCCTTCCGGCCGCTGCCCGAGTCGGAGCTCGCCCCGGGACACACGCTGGTGTTGCCGCGCGAGCACGCCACGGGCCTGCTGGACGTCTCCCCGGACGCGCTGCGGGCGACGAACCTGCTCGCGCAACGGGTCGGGCGGGCGATGCGTGCGGCGCTCGGGGCGACCGGGGTCGTCCTGCTCAGCGCGACCGGGGCGGACGCGGGGCAGAGCGTGCCGCACCTGCACCTCCACGTGGTGCCGTGCTGGCCGGACGACGGGGTCCTGCGCTGGCCGGAGGCGCGGTCCGCCCACGTGGTGGACGGGGACGCGACGGCGATGCTCGCGGAGATGTTCGAGTGACGGACGGCGGACGGCCCGGCGCCGTCGAGCTGATCCGCTCCAACGTGCTCAGCCCGGCGGAGTACGCGTACGCTGCGACGACGCCGGCCGACGCCCGACTCGTCTTCCTGGCCGGATCGTGCCCGCTCGACGAGGACGGCAGGACCGTCGCCCCGGGCGACCACGCGGCGCAGGCCGCGCAGTGCGTCGCGAACCTCCGTCAGGCGCTGGCGGACGCCGGCGCGCGCCTGACGGACGTGATCAGCACCCGCGTGCTCGTGGCGTCGTCGCGGCAGGCCGACCTGGTCACCGCCTGGCGGGTCGTGCGTGACGCGTTCGGCGAGCACGACGTCCCGAGCACGCTGCTCGGCGTCACCGTGCTGGGCTACGACGACCAGCTGGTCGAGGTGGAGGCGGTGGCCGCGGTCCTCGACGCACACTGACACGGCCTGCGACACTGGTCGCACCAGTCGGTCCGCAGTCGCGTGGTCGACACCGGTGACGGCGGCGCCGAGAGCGCCACGGGCGGAGGCGGGGGCCGATGGGGAACGACGGGTGGCGCGATCGCCGACGGGAACGGCGTGTGCGCAAGGGCAACGGGGAGCCGCTGCCACCGCTGCGCTGGTGGCAGGTGGCGACCCGGTCGCTGTTCCAGATCGACCTGACCGACCCCGGCACCACGATGACGGCGAGCTACACGGTCGACGTGAACCACCTGGGCGACCGTGACGACGGCGCCGTCCGCGCCCGGCTGTACCGCGACGGCCGACTGCTGTTCGTCTCGTCGCTCCCGACCCGCTTCTCGGTACCCGGCGGTCACATCGAGGTCGCCGTCGGCACCTTCGGGCTGCGTCGGTGCCACTTCGTCGCCGCCACGGGCGAGGCGCGCCAACTGACGCCGCTGCCCGGAAGCGCCGAGGGCCGCCGAGCCCGCCTGGCGGCCGAGCGCCCCGGACTGAGTCGGACGATCGGCACCACGTCGACCCTGGTCGTGCTGGCGGGTGTGGGGCTCGCCGTGCCCCAGTTGCTCGAGGGCATCACGGCGATCCCGCCGGTGGAACAGGCCGTGGGCGCGTTCGAACTGGCGATCGAGATCCCGCTCCTGGTCAACATCGCGGCCGGGGTCGCGACGGTCGCGGGGAGCATCGAGCGGGCACTCCGGCTGCGGTCGAACTGGTTGGACGACCTGGCGAACTGACCGGTCAGTCCTCGGTCGGCGCAGCGCGGCGGCGGCTCGCCACGACCGCGACGACGCCGAGGACGACGACGAGGGCCAACCCGCCGACCACCCACGGCAGTGCGCTCGGCGACGCGGCGGCGGCGGTCCCGTCGGGGACGTCCGCGAGCGGGGTGGGCGTCGCCGTGACCGACGTGTCGGACGATCCACGGGCCTCCCGGCTCGGAGTCGCGGTGGGTGAGGCCGTCGGGTCGGCGACCGGGGTCTCCATCGCCTGCACCGTGAACGCGACCTGCCCGTCGATCGGGTGACCGTCCGGCGAGACGTACCGCCAGAGCACCGTGTGCGGCCCGGCGGACAGGTCCACCGACTTCGACATGGTCGTGCCGGCGACGGTGACGTCCCCGGTCGACTCGTCCTGGCCGGCCTGGTCGCGGACCTCGATGCGGAGGCCCGCGTCGAGTCCGGCGAGGGGCGCCTCGGTGAACGTCAGGTCCACCTGGCGCAGGTCGCTCGTCACGACGGCACCCTCGGCCGGCGTGCTGCCGGTGAGGCCGGAGTGAGCCGATGCCGGTGCCGCGGTCGCGAGGCCGGCGAGGACGGTGGCGAGACCGACCAGTGAGCCGAGCGCGCGGCGAAGGGTCGGCGTGGTCCGGGTACGGCTGCTGCTGGCGGTCGATGACACGACTCGACCCTACGGGTGGGCGGATGAGCGCCCGGGCCGCCGGTAGTGTCCGACGGGTGGGGAACCAGCTGACACTGCTCATCCGTCCGGGCTCGGCCGACGAGGCACGGGCGGTGACCGCGGCCGCGACGGAGGATCTGACGGCGACCACCGGCACGTGGGACGTGCAGAACGTCCTGCCGTTCCTCTGGGTCGGACTCGTCCCCACGGCAGCGTGGGACGCGCACCTGGCGCGGCTGCCGGCCGTCGCCGCAGCCTGGCCCGAGGTCGACGAGCCCGCCCGTGCCTTCCTGGCAGACGTGGCCTCGGTCGCCGAGCGGACCGAGCACGCCGTCGTGCACCTGGCACTGGACCAGCTCGTCACCATGTCCTGGGGTGATGCCGAGGACGTCGAACAGTACGGCGACGAGGTCCGCCGCGAGGCATCGAACTGGGACGAGCCGTCCGAGGGGGCACCGGTCTCGCCGCTCACGGACCTGGCACAGGCACTGGCCCTCGCGGAACCGGACCGGTCGTTCCTGCTCGGTGGCGAGTGGAGCTTCGGTGGCTCCCCCGCGCCCCGCAGCCGTCCGCCGCTGCTGCCGGCCGCATCCGTCCTGACGGTGGACGCCGACGCTGCGCTGGAGCGGGCCGGGGACGAGGCCCGGGCCCTGGACGAGGAAGGCCGGCGGAAGGCCTAGGAGCACTGCCAGAGGACCGCGGCCCGCTGCCCGTCCGAGAACACGTAGGCGGACCCGCCGTCACCGAAGTCGAACTCCAGCGGACCCGACTCGATCGAGGCGACGAAGCGCAGGCCGTCGGGGGTCTCGTCGTCCTGGATCCAGTCGGGGTCGCCGCCGTACTGCCCGGCGAACCAGACGTCGTCGGGGACGCCGAGCTGCTCGTCCTCGTCCGACGGGGTCGTCGCCGCGGCGAGGCCGAGCAGGTACTCGTCGTCCGTGACCGGCGGCCAGGCCGGCTCCGGGTCGTCGGGGTCCCCGTGCGGCGACGCCGGGTACTCGGCGAGCCGGAGGTCCCGACCGGAGAACACGAAGGCCGCGTTGGCCCCGGAGTCCGCCTCCCACGAGGCACACGTACCGGGGTCGAACTGGCAGACGAAGACGCTGACGAGGGTGCCCTCGTGTTCGATCTGCGCGGTGAACTGCATCGGTTCGCCGTGGTGCCGGCACTCGGGCCACTCGAAGTCCTCGGGCACCGCGGGCAGGCCGCCGATCCGGGTCGCTGCGATCGGCGCGGGGACGGTGGAGCGGTAGGCGCCGAGGACCGCGATCGCGCCGGCCTCGAGGGCCGCGGCCGTCGCACGAGCGTCGCCGGCAGCAGGTGGGCGGTCAGTGGGGATCGGCGTCGTCGACGAGCCCGACGCTGCTGCGGGCCGCGACGTCGGCGGACCCGCGACGGTCGGGACGGCAGCGTGGACCACGTCGGCCGCTCGACGGGCGGCCCGACGCCGGACGGCCCAGTGCACCAGGTGCAGAACGACGAGGGGCGGCAGCGCGACGAGCGCGGCACGGCCGAACGACGGTCCGACGTCCACGAGCTCGAAGGCGTTCCACCAGATCGCGAGCGCCAGGAAGCCCAGCCCGAACACCGTCCATGCGAGGACCAGGACCGCCGTCCAGTCCGACCCGCCCGGATCGCGTCCGTGGAACTCGCCCGCCTGCGCCTCGTGACCGTCCATCAGTGCCCCTCCCGCCCGACCTCAGCAGAGTACCGGGATCGGGAGGGACAGCGACGTCAGCGCCGGCCGCGCCGCACGACGAGCGTCACGAGGCCGGCCAGACCGAGCCACACGAGCGGCCGGGTGACCCGACGGCGCTTCGCGACCCAGCCGCCGTCGGTGGCGTTGCCGGCATCGTTCGGGGCGTAGAGGTTGCCGTCCGTCGGTGCCTGGTGTCCGCGGAGCGCGAAGACCTCCACCGCGGGCGTCGTGATCCGGTGGAACAGCCACGGCACGACGAACTCGGCGATCACGAACGTGGCCTGCAGACGACCCACGTACCGGTTCCGCTTCGGGTGCACGGCCTGCGCGACGACGGCCTTCGCGGCACGCTGCACCGAGACGGTGGGCGGCAGCGGGTGCGAGGCCTTGTCGGTGTAGTTCGCGCCGTTCTGGTAGATCGGGGTGTCGATCGTCGACGGCAGGACGGCGCCGAACCGGATGCCGGTGCCCTGGTGCTCGTCGGCCAGGACGTCGATCAGCCCGAGGGCGGCGTGCTTGCTCGTGACGTACGCCGACTGGTACGGCGCCGAGAGCAGCGACTGGATCGACCCGACCAGGACGTAGGTGCCCTTGCCACGCTGCTTCCAGTGCGGCAGCAGCGCCTTCACGGCGTGGACGTGGCCGTGCAGGTTCGTGTCGACGACCCGCTTGAACGCCTCGGTCGGCGTCTGCTCGAACAGGCCGTACACGAAGAGCGCCGCGTTGCCGACGAACACGTCGATGCGGCCGAAGCGGGCGGTGACGGTCGCGACGAGGTCGTTGACCTGCCGCTCCTCGGCGACGTCGGTGGGGATCGCGACGGCTTCGGCGCCGAGCGCACGGCACTCGGCGGCGGCGGCCTCCAGGCTCTCCTTCCCGCGTGCGGCGAGGACGAGCGTGGCGCCCTGCTTGGCGAACTCGCGCGCAGCGGCTCGGCCGATGCCGCTCGATGCTCCGGTGATGACGACGACCTTGCCGCGGAAACGATGACCCATGCGTCCTGACTACCCGGCCGCTCTGTCCGCGGGCACAGCCCCGTCCCCAGGCCGCAGCGCGTCAGGGCCCGGGCGGGTCGCGGAGCGCCGCGTCCGTCCGCCGACCGAGCGCCCCGACGAGCGTGGTCACGTAGGTGCGGGTGAGGTGCTGCGAGTCCCGGTAGACCAGCACGTTGCCGATCACCGCCGGGCAGGTCCCGTCGGTGCAGAACGACGGCGTCAGGTCCGCCACGACCGCGCCCGGGGTCGCCCGTGCTGCCGCGACCAGCCGGTCCCCCGCGGCGAAGGCCCGGTCGGTGCTGATCCGGCAGGCCCCGGGGTCGCCCGGGTGCGTGTCGACGCAGTGCTGCACGCCGCTGCCGGCAGCGGGGGTGTCCGGGATGGCGACGATCCTCGCCCCGCGGTCGATGAGCGGCTGCCAGGAGGCCCGGTACCCGTCGAGCGCGCTCCGCACCGGGTCCGTCCCCACGGGTGCACCCCGGAGGTCGGAGCGGGAGGACGTGAACACCAGCGAGTAGGGCGCGGAGGCGGCGAGGGACCGGTCGACGGCCCGGTTCCAGGCGCCGCAGCGTCGGTCGTCGGCGGCGGAGACGTCGCTCCAGCGGACGTGGGAGAACTCGCACCCGCCCTTCACCATCAAGTGCAGCTCCCACCCCCGCTGCTCGGCGAGGGTGATGAGGGCGGAGGACCACTGGTGGGCGTGCGAGTCCCCGATGAGCGCGACGCGGGTGCCGCCGCGGACGCCGACGACGCAGCTGCGGGCATCGGTCGCCTCGGCCTGGCAGTCGTCCCACGTGGGGTCGACGTCGTAGGCGGCGGTCATCGTCGACGGGGTCGTGCCGTGCCGGGGGTCCCCGGCGACGGCACACCCGCTGCCGGGGGCGATGGCGGCGGCTCCCCAGCACCGGTCCCCGTCGGTGCTGAGTTCGGCGGCGAGGGCGCGGTCCGTCCGGAGCTGTGCGGTGACGGCACCCCACCCGACGGCGGGGACGACGAGGACGAGGGCGGTGGCCGCGGCCACGACGGCCAGGGTGACGCGCGGGCGGAGGTGGGCGAGCCTCCCGGTCGTGACGGGACGTTCGACGAGGACGGTGGTGAGGTGCGCGAGTGCGGCGGCGAGGGCGACCGTGACGGCGACGCGCGCCGGGGTGGGCAGGTCGAGGACCCCTGGGAGCAGGAGGACGACCGGCCAGTGCCAGAGGTAGAGCGGGTAGGAGACACGGCCGAGCCAGCGGACGGGCGGGAGGCCCGTGGCGCGGCCGAGGACGCCGGTCTCGGTCCGTCCCGCGATGACGAGGGCGGTGGCTGCGACGGGCAGGACAGCGGCGGTCCCCGGGTACGGGACGGCGGGGGTGAGCAGGAGTCCGCAGGCGACGAGCCCGAGCCAGCCGGTGGTGGCGAGCGCGGCCCGGACCCGGGGCGATCCGGGCAGGACGCCCGGGGCGAGGGCGAGGAGCGCACCGACGCCGAACTCCCACGCCCGGGTGTGCGGCCAGAAGTAGGCGGGTGCGGGGTCGGTGGCGGTGAGCACGACCGAGCAGGTGAGTGAGGCGGCGATGACGACCAGGACGGTGACGAGGACGGCGCGTTCGCGGACCCCTCGGGTCATGCCGCGACGTCGTCGGGCGGCCCACCACACGGTGAGGAGCAGCAGGGGCCACAGGAGGTAGAACTGCTCCTCGACCCCGAGGGACCAGAAGTGTTCGAACGGGGTGGACGGGTCCCCGGCCGCCAGGTAGTCGGTGCTGGACACGGCGAGTGCCCAGTTCTCGACGGCGAGGTCGCTGGCGGCGAGCTGGGCGCCGAGGGTGGGCCAGTCCTCCCGTGGGGTGAGCAGCACGGCGGCGGTCGCGGTGGCGGCGAGGACGAGCAGTGCGGCGGGGGCGAGTCGGCGTGCTCGGCGGGCCCAGAAGGCGGGGAGGTCGATGTGTCCGGTGTCGCGGAGCTGGCGGACGAGTTGCCCGGTGATGAGGAACCCGGAGACGACGAAGAACGCGTCGACCCCGACGAAACCGCCGCGCAGCCAACCGAGGTCGAGGTGGTACCCGAGCACGAGCACGACGGCCACGGCGCGGACGGCGTGGACGTCGGTGCGGAAGGGGGCGTGCTGCGGCGGCATCAGGGGTGACGGTAGGCAGGCCGGGTGAACGGAAGGGGACGTGGTCGCGGCACCGTCCGGGTCCGGTACGGTCGGGGCGGGTCGTCGCTGCCGTCGCCCGTCCACCTGCAGCGGCACGGCTCCGTCGTCGTGCCGCGCTGATCGTCCGGAGCGCCATGCCCTTCCTCCGCCACGCCCCGTCGTCGACCTCCCCGGACGCTGTCCCCGGACGTCGGTCACCCTGGTCGGACGGCTTCGGCCGTCTGGCGGTCCGGTGTTTCCAGCTCATCGGGGTGCTGATCGTCCTGGGCGTCCTGGTGACCGCGCTGTCGCAGGTCGGTGTGGTGACGATCCCGGTGCTGTTGGCGCTGATCATCGCGTCCGCCATGTACCCGATGGCGGGGTGGTTGCGTCGGCACGGGGTGCCGTCGTTGGTCGCGACCCTGGTGTGCTTCGTGGCGGTCCTGGCGGTCCTGACCGCGATCGGGTGGTTGCTCGTGGCGGCGGTGTCGCAGCAGATGCCGGCGTTGCGCGAGTCGGCGGTGGACGGGTTGCAGCAGCTGCACGACCGGGTGCAGCACCTGCCGGTGACGATCACGGACCGGCAGATCGACCAGTTCGTGGACACGGCCGTCGGCTTCGTGACGAGTTCCCGCTTCGGTGCGGGGGCGTTGGCGGGCCTGTCCGCGCTGACGACCTTCGTGACCGGCTCGGTGTTGACCGCGGTCATCCTGTTCTTCTTCGTCAAGGACGGTCCGGCGCTGTGGGAGTTCCTGCTCCGCCCGTTCACGGGGGCGTCGTACGAGCGGGCGCGGCGCATCGGGGACCGGGTGGTGTCGACCCTGGGTGGCTACGTGCGGGGGAAGGCGGCGATCGCCACGTTCGACGGGATCGCGATCGGGTCCGCGTTGCTCCTGCTCGGGGTGCCGCTGGCCGTCCCGCTCGCGGTGGTGGCGTTCGTGACGTCGTTCATCCCGATGATCGGTGCGCCGATCATCGGGCTCCTGGCAGCGCTGGTGACGCTCGTCACCCTGGGGCCGTGGCAGGCCCTGGCGGTCGTCGTCATCGTCGTGGTGGTGAACCAGGTCGAAGGCAACTTCCTGCAGCCGGTGCTCATGGGCAGGTCGCTGCAGTTGCACGGACTCGTGGTCCTGGTCGCGCTGACGGCCGGCACCGTGGTCGCGGGTGTGACGGGGGCGATCGTCGCCGTGCCGCTCGTCGCAGCGGTGTGGGGCGTGGTGCAGGTGTGGGACGGTGAGGACCGTCCGGCGGAGCCGTGGCGGCAGAAGCGTCGGGAGACGGTGGCGGTCGGGACCGACTGACGGACGGGAGGCGCGGGGCGGCGCCGACCCGCGCCTCCCGTCCGGCTGCTGGTCGGGACCGCCAGGAGTGCGGTATCCGGATCCGTGTGGCGGCCACGGTTGACCGTTGCACCGGACGCGAGGGATCGTGGATCGTGCTCTCCCTCGTCTACATGTCCGTCGCCGTCGACGACCTCACCGACGCCCAGCTCGTCGACCTGCTGCGGGACGCCCGCCTGAAGAACGACGCCCTCGGTGTCTCCGGACTGCTCGTGGCCAAGGACGGCCGCTTCATGCAGGTCCTCGAGGGTCCGGCGTGGAGCGTCGAGGACCGGTTCGCCGCGATCCAGCACGACCCCCGGCACCGGGACGTCCGCTCGCTGAGCCGCGAGGACATCGACACCCGTCGGTTCGACGGCTGGTCGATGGCGTTCGGCAACCCGTCCGATGCCGAGCTGCGTGACGAGCCCGGGTCCAGTGACTTCCTGCAGCGACGCGGTGGTCTGCCGGCGGGGCTGTCCGGGTCACCGGCGGACTGGCTGCTGCGTTGGTTCCGCGGCCGGCAGCTGCTGGACACGCCGCTCGAGTCGGTGTCGCTCGGCCGGCACGCGGCCTGAGCCGACCGGCGGCTCCGCGCTGTTCACCTGATCCGGTCAGGATGCCGGGGTGAGCTCTTCCGCGACCGGTGCCCTCGCCCGACGTCTGCGCCTGCACGACGCCGTCCTCATCGGGCTCGGCTCGATGATCGGTGCCGGCGTGTTCGCGGCGTTCGCGCCCGCGGCAGCCGTCGCCGGCCGTGCGATGCTCGTCGCGCTGCTGCTCGCGGGCGTCATCGCCTTCTGCAACGCCACGTCCTCTGCGCAGCTCGCGGCGCGGTACCCGACATCCGGTGGGGCGTACGTCTCCGGACGCGAACGCCTCGGTCCCTGGGCCGGTTTCACCGCCGGGTGGGGGTTCGTCATCGGCAAGACCGCCAGTTCTGCGGCGATGGCGATGACCGTCGCCGCGTACCTGGTCCCCGAGCCGTGGCAGAGGCCCGTCGCGATCGTCGCGGTCCTCGCCCTCACGGTCGTCAACACGTCGGGCATCACCCGGACGGCGTTCCTCACCCGCATCCTCGTCGCGGTCGCGGTCGCGCTCGTCGCCCTGACGGTCGTGGTCGTCATCGGGCTCACCCACACCGGACCGACCGTGGACGACCCCGCCCCGGCGCCGACGCCCGTCGGGGTCCTGCAAGCCGCCGGGTTCCTGTTCTTCGCCTTCGCCGGGTACGCCCGCATCGCGACCCTCGGCGAAGAGGTCATCGACCCTGTCCGGACCATCCCCCGCGCGATCACCACCGCCCTCGGCATCACCCTCGTCGTCTACGCACTGGTCGCGGTCGCCACGCTGCACGCACTCGGGCCGGGAGGCACGGCCGCGTCCGGTGCGCCGCTCCGGTCCGTCGTCGCCACGGCCGGGCAGCCGTGGGCCGGAGTGGTCGTGCAGATCGGAGCGGCTGCCGCAGCGCTCGGCGCACTGCTGGCGATGATCGCCGGCATCGGACGGACGAGCCTGGCGATGGCGCGGAACCGCGACCTGCCGGGGTGGTTCGCCGTCGTGGACCCGCGGACGTCCGTCCCCGCTCGTGCCGAGGTCGTCCTCGGCCTGGTCGTGTGTTTCGTCGTCGCCGTGACCGACCTGCGCGGGGCGATCGGGTTCTCGTCCTTCGGGGTGCTGCTGTACTACTTCGTCGCGAACACGGCCGCCCTGACGCAGGAGCGACGTGACCGGCGGTACCCGCGCCTCCTGGCCGTCGGTGGAGCGGTCGGGTGTGTCGTCCTCGTGGCGGCGTTGCCGGTGCCCTCGATCGTCGGTGGGGTCGTGGTGACCGTGATCGGGTTGGCGTACCGGGGCGTCCGGATCGCCCTGGCGTCCGACACCCGTACCTGACGGGCTGACGGGCTGACGGGCTGACGGGCTGACGACGTCGAGGGTCAGGCCTCCGGGCGGTCGCGATGGCCGCTGGACGACGCGACCTCGAGCGTCACGACCACCGCGACGACGAGCACCGCGGTCAGCGGGAGCGACACCGCCGGCAGCGCGATCGACGCGACGACGGCCAGGGTGAGGGCGACCACCAGCACGTTCACGCGCAGTGGCAGGGACGGGCGGATCGCCAACCACCAGATCGACAGCACGAACAGGGCGACCGGGACGGCGACGGTCGCGGCGACCGCCGCGTCGGTCAGCCCGCCGTGTCCCGCATCGGCCTGCACGGCGACCTCGATGCCAGCCGGCAGGGCACCGGCGGCGGCGAAGACGACGTAGTGGCCGTACCCGAACAGCAGTGCCGTCGGCAGCGAGCGGATGTGGTCGTGCTGCTCCCGCGAGAAGTAGATCCACCACATGCCGACCGTGATCACGAGCCCGCAGGCGGCGAGGGTCAGCAGGGAGCCGAGGTGCTCGGTGTGCGCCAGGGCGTCGATCACCGCGTTCGCCGAGGCGACCAGCCCCTCACCGAGGACGATCAGCGTGAACAACGAGTACCGCTCCGCCAGGTGGTGCGTGTGCCACTGGGTGGTCTCGGCGCCGGTCTCCGCCCACACCGGCACCAGGACCTCGGCGAGGATGAGGAACGGCGTCGCGACCGGGCGGAACTCGAGCGGCAGCGCGAGGGAGGCCACCCACAGGACCTGCACGAGGACGACCCCGACCGCGTAGCGCAACGCGGTCCGCCGGTACCGCGGCGACGAGACCGCGGCGCGGATCCACTGTCCGACGAGCGCCAGGCGCATCAGGACGTACCCGATGATGCCGATGGTGAAGTCATCGTCGACCATCGCGTCGTGCACCCCCGCGGCGAGCACCAGCACCCCGGCCATCTGCACGACCGTCATCACGCGGTAGAGCCAGTCGTCGGTGTCGAACGAGGTCGCGAACCAGGTGAAGTTCACCCAGGCCCACCAGATCGAGAAGAACACCAGGCAGTACGAGAACACGGCGGACGCCAGGTGTCCCCCGGCCTCGATCTCGTGCAGGTTCGTCGCCGCCAGACCGACCGCGACGACGAACACCAGGTCGAACAGCAGTTCCAGCGGGGTCGCGGCGCGATGTCGTTGCGCAGGGTCGCGCGGTGCCATCCGGCGCAGTCCGATCGTCATCGAGCGGTCCAGCCCCCGTCGATCGGCAGCGCCGTCCCGGTGACGAGCGATGCGCCCGGGCCTGCCAGGAACGTCACGGCGGCAGCGACCTCCTCGGGCCGGCCGATCCGGTGCAGCGCCGCGATCCGCTCCACCGTGTCGGCCCGGAACGCGTCGTCGGACAACGCCGGAGCGGTGCCGTCGGTCTCGATGAAGGTCGGCGCGACGGCGTTCACGCGGATGCCGTACTGCCCCCACTCCACGGCCAGGCACTTGGTCAGGTGGATCACCGCGGCCTTGCTCAGGCAGTAGACGGACTCCCCGGGCAGCGCCACGAGCCCCGCCTGCGAGGCGATGTTCACGATCGACCCGCCGCCCGCGGTCCGCATGTGCTCGGCCACGTACTGCGAGATGAAGAACGTCGACTTCGTGGTGAGCGCCCACACCGTGTCGAAGTGCTCCTCGGTCACGTCGAGGGCGTCCTCGACGATGCCGCCGCCGGCGTTGTTGACGAGCACGTCGATCCTCCCGAGCTCCGCGACGACGGCGTCCACCGCGGTCCGGCAGGAGGGCAGGTCCGTGACGTCCATCGGCACGACCACCACGCGTCGGCCCGCCCCGCGGATCTCGTCGGCCAGGCCTGCCGCTGCCTCGGGGTCGCGGACCCCGAGCGCCACGTCGGCACCGTGGGCCGCCAGGTCGAGCGCGACGGCACGGCCGATGCCGCGGGACGCCGCGGTCACCAGGGCGACGGATCCGGTCAGGGTGGAGGGCTGCATGGGGTGTCCTTCGCGGGTCGGCCGGCGGTCGTCGTCGGCACGGACGGGAGGCGCGACCAGCGTCGTCGCCGCTGCCATCCTCCTGCAGACGGCCCGGGCGTGGAAGGATCCGGTGGTGCAGCAGACGACGCCCGACGAACTCCTCGATGGTCCCCGGTTCCGAACCCTCTGCCTCGCCGTGGCCGCCAGGCTCGACGCGGGCGTGGACCGGGCCGTCGGTGCGCTCCTCGAACCGCTCACCACGAGCTACGGGTTGCTCGCCGACCTCCGTCCGGAGCAGGACGCCGCCGACGCCCTCGCCGCCGTCCTGTCGAGCGTGGACACGAGACAGCTGGCCGCCTGGACGCATCCGCTGCGGTTCCTCCCCGTACTGGAGCACACGGTCGAGTCGGCGATGCCGTGGCAGCCACCGTTCGTCGAGGACGCGATCACGGGCCTCCCGGCCGTGCGGAACGCACTCCGGACTGTGGCTGAGGCAGTCGTCGCCTCCCCGTCCGCCGCGTGGTGGGGCACGGACGTCGACCGGACGGCGCAGTGGGTGACGCAGCCGGTGCGGAACGGTGTGCCGGAGGTCGTCGCGTCCGCGCGGTCGGTGGCCGAGGTGCTCGACCGGTGGCGGCGCTACGTCGTCGCCGGTGAAGGACGATCCCGCGTCGACGGGCCCGTGGCGGACGCCACTGGTGGCGTTTGGTGGTCGACGCCCCACGAGTTCGGTGACGAGCCCGGCGGAGCAGCGATCCTGCCGTCGTCGACGCGGCGCATCGACGGCCTCGGCTCGTCCGGGTCGACCCTGGTCGAGGACTCCTTCGGCGACGACGAGGTCCTGCTCCGATCCCTGCAGCCGCCAGCCGGCGCCCGGGTGTTCGAGGTGCACGGCGCCGCGGACTGGGCGCGCCTGGTCGAGCGCTACCCGATGTCGGTGCGGTGGGCACGACGGCGGGAGTGGTGGGAGTCGACCGGGCGCGACGAGCACTGGTTCCTCCCCGACTACGCGGCCGTCGCGGCGGACCACGACGCCGTGCACGTGTCCGTGCAGGGCTACCTCGCCGCAGCCGGTCGGGCGATCGACGTCGACGGCGGTGCGACGGTGCTCGCCGGGTGGGCACCGGACGAGACGTTCTGGCTGACCGACGACATCGTGATCGAGCCGGATGCGGAGCGGTGGCAGCTGCGCTCCGCCGAGGACGAGGACGAGGACGACGAGCCGAGGTGGGTCCGCACCTGATGCGGCGGCGACCGGCTGCTCGGGGCCTGCTCAGGAACGGGAACGAGCCCGCTTGCGGTCCGCGCGACGAGCGCGCCACTCCCGGTCCTGGCGTTCCTGGGTCGGGCTCTTCTGCGTCGACCCGCGCACCGCCAGCGCGAGCAGCACGATCGTCCCGACCACCCCGATCGGGAACAACAGCATCATCAACACGGTCCCTCCCCCACGTCTCGGGATCACGCTAGTGCTGCACCGATGCGCCCGGAAGTCCCCGGTCGAGCGGACGTGTCCACGCGACCTCCCGGTCCAGCTGGCCCGTCGTCAGGAACAGGCGCACCTGCTGCGTCTCCGGCAGGGCCGCGACGAGCCTCTGCCGGTCTGCCGACACGAATCCGAGGCCCTGCCAGAACGGGCCGGACCGCCGGGAGAACAACCAGGCACGCTCCGCGCCGTCGTCTGCCGCCCGGTCCAGCGCGAACCGTGCCAGGCGTGTCCCGGCACCGGCCGAACGCCGTCCTGCTGCGACCGCGACGCTGCGGACGAGGACGTCCCGGCCGTCGGCGCTGCACTCGTACCCGGTGCTGCCGACGACCGTGCCGTCGGGGTCGCGTTCCACCCACAGCCGGACCGACTCGTCGTCGAGTCCGGCGAGGGTCAGGTCGCTGTCGCGGAGGAATGATCGCAGCTGCTCGATGTCGGTGCCGGAGACCGGGGAGAGGACCATGCAGTGATCTTCCCTCGGCCGTCCGGCTCCTGTCCGGCTGCGGTCAGTTGATGCGGAGCTGCGACACCATCGGGCAGGTGAAGGGGTCGCGTGCTGCGAGTCCGACGCGGTTCAGGTAGGCGACGACGATGCCGTACGAGCGCAGCAGGGTGGTCTCGGTGTACGGCACGTCGAGGGTGTCGCAGTGGTCGCGGACCAGCAGGCGTGCCTGCTTCAGCGCCGGGCGGGGCATCGAGGGGAACAGGTGGTGCTCGACCTGGTAGTTCAGGCCACCCATCAGGAACGACACCCACCAGCCGCCGCGGATGTTGCGCGAGGTGCGGACCTGGCGGGAGAAGAAGTCGACCTTGGCGTCGTGGGCGATGGTCGGCATGCCCTTGTGGTTCGGGGCGAACGAGGCGCCCATCATCACGCCGAACACGGCCAGCTGCACCCCGAGGAACGCGCACGCCATCCCGAACGGCAGGAACCAGAACACGGCCGTCAGGTAGATGCCGAAGCGGGCGACGAGCAAGGAGCCCTCGATGATCCGGTGTCGGCGGTCGGCCGTGGTGCCGGTGCCGCTGATGACCGCGCGGACGGCGGACCAGTGCAGGTTGATGCCCTCGAGGGTGAGGAGCGGGAAGAACAGCCAGCCCTGGAAGCGGGTGAAGACACGCTTCAGGCCGGACGCGGGCACGTCCTCGGGGATGAAGGCGATGACGCCGGGCGCGATGTCCGGGTCCTTGCCGACGGTGTTCGGGTTGCCGTGGTGACGGGTGTGCTTGTTCATCCACCACGAGTAGCTGAGGCCGACGAGGAACGTGCCGACGTAGCGGCCGGCCCGGTCGTTCCACCGCTGCGACGCGAACACCTGCCGGTGCGCGGCCTCGTGCGACAGGAACGCGAACTGGGTGAACAGGACACCGAGCACACCGGCGACGATGAGCTGGAACCAGGAGTCACCGAGGAACGAGAACGCCACCCAGGCCAGGGCGAGCGTGCCGATCAGGGAACCGAAGAGGGACCAGTAGAAACCGGTGCGGCGGCGGAGCAGGTCGTGCTCCTTCACCTGTGCCAGGACAGCCGAGTACGTCGATGTGCTCGAACCCCGTCCGCTCGTCGCGGGACGGGTCCGGGTGTAGCCCGACTGGACAGGAGTGGTGGTCAACGAAGGACCGACCTTCCGTCATCGTGGTCCTTCGACCAGCGCAGAGGAGTTCACGCAATCGCGCTTGCGATGAAGATATGGGCCCAACATGCGAAACCACCTGCACCATGCGGAACTCACGGTGAATCACCGTTGAACGCATCGGCCGTGCTTCGATGTGGGGATGCTGCTGCACGCCGAGACCACCGGGGAGGGCTCCGAGACGGTGGTGCTCCTGCACGGGATGACGGGCTCAGCGGAGAGCTGGTGGCGCGTCACGGGCCTCCTGGCCGACCGCGGAGTCCGGGTCGTCGCAATCGACCTGCCGGGGCACGGACACTCGCCGCGCAGCCAGGCGATGACCCTCCCCGGCGCCGCTGCGTCGGTCGCGGAGACCCTCGATGCGATGGACATCCGGCCGACGGTGACCGTCGGACACTCATTCGGCGGCCTGCTGCTCGCCGCGGCCGTCGCGACCGGGCGGCTCGACCCGGGCGTCGCGGTGTTCGTCGATGCCCCGTTCGCGAGCCGCGGCGGGCACGACCGGGTCGCGGTGCAGGCCGAGTACCAGGCGGACCGAGCGAGCCGGACCGTGGATCGCCTCCGAGCCGAGAAGCCGCACTACGGCGAGCGCGACTGTCAGGTGGAGGCACGCGCAGCCTCCCGGTTCGACCCGGCGACCGCGGCGGCCATCGCGGCGGGACCGGGTGGGACGTGGCTGCCGCGGCCGGGGTCGATCGTCGTCCGCGCGGACCCGAGCCACTACGTCGACGACGCGACCGCTGCGGCGCTGACCGCGTCGGGTGTGGACGTCCGGAGCATCCCCGGGGCGGCGCACTCCGTCTGGTACAGCCACTTCGACCCGTTCGTGGCGGCGCTGCCGGAGGTCTTCGACCGCTGACGCCGATCGTGGCATGGGCACGGGCCCCGATGTCTGGCACGATCGGCGCATGCCCCTCGACGGAACTCCCCCGGAACGTGTCGGCTTCCTCACCATCGGTTCGTTCGACCCCGCTGATCCGTCGGTGGGGATCGAGGACACCCTCCGGGTGATCGAGCGCGGCGAGGCCCTGGGCCTGGACAGCGCCTGGCTCCGCCACCGACACCTGCAGCACGGCATCTCGTCCCCGGTCGCGGTGATGGCTGCCGCGTCGCAGCGGACCTCCCGGATCGAGCTGGGCACGGCCGTCACCCCGATCGGAGCGGAGAACCCGTTCCGGCTCGCCGAGGACCTCGGCACGGTGGACGTGCTGCTCGGCGGCCGGCTGAACCCCGGGTTCTCCGCCGGTCCCCCGATGAACTACGACCTCTACCGCGATGCGATCTACCCCGACACCGCCGACCAGGAGGACCTCGGGAACGACCGCCTGCTGCGCTTCCGCGACCTGGTCGGCGGAGCTCCGGTCAGCGACACCGCCGAGCGACGCGGCATCGAGGAGTTCTCGCGCACGGTCCAGCCCCTCAGCGCCGGCCTGGTCGACCGACTCTGGTACGGGACGGGCAGTACACGGTCGGCCGTCTGGGCTGCCGAGAACGGGTTCCACCTGCTCACCTCGAGCGTCACCCGCAGCGAGGTCGGCACCGACTTCGCCACGAACCAGCGGGCCCAGATCGACGCCTACCTCGCCGCGCACCCGACCCCTGCGACCGCCCGCATCTCCCAGGGGCTCGTGGTCATCCCGACGGACAGCGCGACGCCCGAACAGGAGGCGCGCTACCGCCACTACGTCGACTCGCGTTCCGGCCGGGTCGGGGTGCCGTTCGGGCCCGGCGGGCTGCTCTTCGCGGCGGACCTCGTGGGGACCTCGGCGGAGATCGCCGACCGTCTGCGCGCCGACGCCGGCTACCAGGCGGTCACCGAGGTCGCGTTCGCGCTGCCGTTCGACCTCGAGCCCGACGACTACGCCCAGATCATCACGGACATCGCGGAGCGGCTCGGCCCGGAACTCGGGTGGCGCCCGGCGGAGGCGGGGTGAGCGGACGGGAGGCCCGCCTCCCCCGCTGGGACGGCCGGTACGGTCGATGCCATGGACACGAGCGCCCGTTCCGACCGCCGCAGTGAGCCGTTCGCCCCGGGCGACTCCGTCGTCATCCGCAGCGTGCACGACTTCGGTACCCGCGGGGACGCCGTTGCCTTCGCGGTTGCCGGCCGGGTCCTGGTCGATGACGACGACCTGGCCGTCGTCGCGAGTCCGGTCGGCTCGGCGGTCCGTCGCCGCGCCGGTGTCGGCAGCGGTCCGAACGGACGTCTGGTCCTGCCCGAGGACTGGGACGGCTCCTACGTCGAGGACCGGTGGACCGGCGCGGCGGTCGTCCGCGTGCACCCGACCGGCTCGCAATGGTCCGTGTGGCGCTGGCACGACGGTTCCGACTGGCTGCCCGACTGGTACGTCAACCTCGAGCTGCCCTGGATCCGGACACCGATCGGGTTCGACAGCCAGGACTGGACGCTCGACGTCGTCGCCACCACCGCCCCCGATGGCACCTGGTCCGTCCGGTACAAGGACGAAGACGAACTCGCCTTCTACGCCTCGACCGGCCACTGGCCGGCGAGCATGCGTGCCGTGATCGAACAGGCTGGCGAGGACGCGACCACCGTTGCGCGCGAGCGACGCTTCCCGTTCGACGCCGACTGGTCCGGCTGGGTCCCGGATCCTGCGTGGTCGGCTCCCGGACTGCCCACGGACTGGAGCGTGGTCCGGTGAGCGGACGGGAGGCCCGCCCAGCGCAACCGGCGCGGCCTGCGGTGTCGTGCCTCCCGGACGCCGTCATCCCCGTGGACGCGACGACGGCGTTGACCGCGTTCGACGCGGCGGACGCTCCGGCGCTCGTCGCGGCGGTCGCGGACGCGGACATCCGCCGGTGGTTGCCGCTGCCGCGCCCGTACCCGGTGGAGCTCGCCGAGCAGTGGGTGACCGTGGGTGGTGAGTCGATCCGGGTCAGTGGAGCCGGGCTGGTCCGTTGCATCCGGGTCGACGGGGCTCTGGGCGGCTGTATCGACGTGAAGCGCGTCGACTGGCGAGCCCGCACGGCGGAGCTCGGCTACTGGCTCGCGCCCGGGTTCCGCGGGCGGGGCCTGGCGACCGCTGCGGTGCGCACCCTGTCGTCGTGGCTGCTCGACGTCCACTCCTTCGAACGAGTCGAACTCCGCGTCGCGACCGGGAACGCGGCGTCGGCGCGGGTCGCGTCCCGCGCCGGGTTCGTCCACGAAGGTGTCGCGAGGAACGCCGGGTTCACGGACGACGGCCGGGTGGACCTGGCGGTGTGGTCGCGCGTTCCGGGTGATGAGTCAGGCTGAATTCGAGTGCCGCTCGTGATTCCGCCCGGACGGCCGGTACGGTCGGGGCATGGACAACGGCTGGCGCGGAGCCCTCGCAGCGATCACGATCATCTTGTTCGCCGGAGCGATCGGGACGGCGGTCGGGGTGCTCGTCGTGTTCACGAAGGCTGACGGCGACCTCGAGACGATCGCCGCGAACACGCAGACGATCGTCTGGATGTCGAGCATCTCGGGGACCCTGCTCGTCGGCGCGTTCAGCACGCTGGTCACGTGGTTGGCCGTGAGTGCGGTCGTCCGCGAGCACCAGAAAGACCGCGAGCACGCTGCGCGCCTGGCTCACCACGGCTGACCGCGCGCGGCCCTGATTCCCGTCGACCGTGACCTGCGGCCGAGCGGGATCCTCGGGCGCGCCTCCCGGCATTTCCTGGCCCGGGCCCCGGCCCCGGTCTCCGCGCCGGCCCCGCGTGCTCGGCCCCGCGTGCTCGGCCTCCGTCGTGGCGGTGGCGCGACGGGCCCGGAGCGCACCAGACTGGAACCCGACCACCCGTCGTGGGGACGGGTG
Source organism: Curtobacterium sp. APC 4022 (assembly GCF_030407555.1). Classification (NCBI taxonomy): domain Bacteria; kingdom Bacillati; phylum Actinomycetota; class Actinomycetes; order Micrococcales; family Microbacteriaceae; genus Curtobacterium; species Curtobacterium sp. APC 4022. The sequence continues at coordinate 27,326 of NZ_JASDDD010000011.1, read as the reverse complement.
GCACGGGGCGCGGGGGTCCGACGATGACGACGACGAGCGGGAACGACAAGCGAGGGTCCTGGTGGGCGCGGCACCGGCGGTGGGTCGTACCGGCCGCGCTCGCACCCATCGGCTACGTGGCGTTCGCCCTGGTCGGCGGGCAGCTGACCTCTGCCGGCAACGGACAGGAGTCCATCGGGCTGTCGCTGCTCGGCCTGCTGTTCCTGCTCGCCGCGTTCGCCGCACCCATCGTGTTCGGCATCATCGCGATCCGACGCGGCCACGACGCCTACCGGGCGTGGCAGCGGTCTCTCGGTCACCTGACCAAGCGCGAGCAGTCGGTGCAGAGTCACCAGGACGCCTACGCGTACGGATGGCGCCACGCGGTGTCACTCCGTGCGTCGCTGATGCGGAAGGAGCTGCCGCCGGAGATCCAGGTCTGGAACGTCGTCCCTCACCACGGTGAACGGTTCTTCCTCAGCGGCTTCCTCGGGTACGCCCGGTACTACGGCACGGACGTCACCTACGGGCAGACCGGGGTCGTCGCCTTCGGACGGCCGGCCTGGGTCGCGGGAGCGGTGATCGGCAACGCCATCGGCAACTCGATCGCACGCTCCCGAGCACAGGCGATGGCGGCCACACAATGGCGGGAACAGCAGCAGGTCGACGTCGTGGTGAGCAACCAGCGGCTGGTCTGCAACGTCGGGGGCCGCGGCTGGCTGAGCTTCGACTGGTCGGCGGTGACGGCGATCTACCCGGACCCCGAGCAGTACAACGTGGTCCTCGAGTTCGGTGGTCAGACGTCGCCGCTGTCACTCACCGGCGCGATGGCGCCGGCGTTGGCGACGATGGCCGTGATGCTCACGCACGGGCACGACGCCCTGGCCGGACATCCGGCCCTGCAGGCGCTCCGGGCCTGACACTGGGCTCACCGACTGCGGCAGGGACCCAACCGTCACTGGTCACGACGCCGTGCAACGCGGCCCACTGGAGCAGCAGGATGGTCTTGCCGTCGACGATCCTGCCGTCGCCGAGCATCGCCATCGCCTCGTCGACCGGCACCTCGAGCACCTCGATCTCCTCGCCCTCCTCGGCGACCCCGCCGCCGGCATCGACGAGGTCCTCCGGTCCGTAGGGGGCGGCGTAACAGTGCACCCGCTCCGTGACCGAGCCGGGGCTCATGAACGCGTCGACCACGTGGGTGAGCTGGCCGAGCCGGACGCCGAGCTCCTCACGCGCCTCCCGCCGGACGGCGGTCTCCGGGTCGTCGGCGTCGAGCAGACCCGCCGCCACCTCGACCAGCATCCCGTCCGGGTGGTCGTTGACGTACGCCGGCCAGCGGAACTGTCGGGTGAGCAGGACCGTGCCGCGCACCGGGTCGTACGGCAGGACAGCGGCGCCGTTGCCCCGGTCGTAGGTCTCACGCTGCTGGGTCGTCCACGAGCCGTCGCGGCCCCGGACGTCGAACGTGGTCCGACGCAGCACGTGCCAGCCGTCCGACGTCACCTCGACGTCCCGGACGACCACGTCGGGGTTGCGGTCGAGGCCACGACCGACCTGGTCGAGACCGGTGCGTCCCCTGCTGTCCGGCTGTGTGGTTCCTCGCGTCGTCGTCACGCTTCGACGCTAGCGGACGTCCCGGCCGCGCACGCCGTCTGCATCCGAGCGGACCGACTCCCCTACAGTCGTGGTCACCGACGAAGAGGTGAGTGATGTCGTACGACTTGTACGTCTACGGAGACGAGGCGGGACCCGAGGCGTTGCGAGCTGCGGCGCTCGTCACCGGTCTGGCAGTCGAGGACGACGGCACGGCCGGATCGTCGCCGTTCGTGGTGGTCCGTGGCGCTCGCCGCCGCTACTCGTTCACGGTGGAACCGCCCGAGCGAGTCGAACCCGAGGACGTCCCCGACGAGATCACCGCGGTCCTGCTCGGCGCGACGTCCCAGGTCGTCGTCCGCATTGAAGGGTCGGAGGCGTCGGAAGTACCCCACGCGATCCGGGCTGCTCGACGCATCGCCCTGGCCATGCGGGGAGCCGTGCACGACGTGCAGACCGACGAAGTCCACCGCCGTGGCTCGACGAGGCGGGCAACACCCGCTCGCGGCGCGATCGTCACGACCCTCGACATCAAGTGGTGGGTGCGGACCGAGGGACTCGACCTCAAGTCCACCGCGGAGACCTTCCTCGAACTCGCTCGCCGGCACCTCCCGGACGCGCTTCCCCGCCGGTACGGCAGGACGGAGCCGCTGCAGCACCGGTGGGAGCCCGGCCGCGCGGAGGCGTTCATGGTCCACCTCGATGAGGATGAACCAGGTGACGCCGGTACCTCGTGGACAGGGAGCGGCCCGGTGGCGTACGGGAGCATCAGCTCATCTGTCTGGGAGGGAGCCGTCGTGGCGTCCCACCACCTGACGATCCTCGCCGACGCCCTCGCCGACGTCCGGTACCGCGAAGCGGTCGTGCGGTTCTTCACCGCCGTCGCCAGCCGGGTCGACGCCGTGTACGCATCCGCCTCGGTCCTGCACGGCGCCGAGTGGTCCGGCCGGCAGCTCTGGTACCCGGTCTCCGCGGAGTACGAGCCCGGCCTCGGCGGTCGCGGTGTCTGGAAGGGGCTGCCGCCGACGCCGAAGTGGCTCTCGTGGTTCGGCACCGACTACGCCGACGAGATCGGCCAACATCTGTCGTTCGGCTCGGTACGACGCCACGACCGCAGCCTGTTCCACCGGGCTGCGGTCGAACCGACCGACCAGGCCGACCTCGCGCGACTGCTGACTCCGCCGACACCCCTCGGCCAGCGGCGCTGGTTCGGGCTCCGCGGGCCACGACAGCGGTCCGCGCCGGAGCCCATCCCGTGGCTTCCGGTCGAGTACCTCGCGATCACTTCACGGACGGATCCGACGACCTACCCGATCGCGGAACCTGCCGCGAAGCTTCCTCGGACGCTGCAGGCGTAGACCGAGTCGATCGTCACCGATGACGATCGGTGCATCGGTCGTGGACGGTGAAGGCTGGGGATCTTCCGGCACCGGGCCGGTCACACCGTCGAGGGAGGCCCGCACGTCACGTGACTCCGCCGCCTTGCTCGCAACGGCGTCGTTCGACGGGTGTCAGGCCGGCGTCGACGTGAAGTACGCGTACAGGATCGCCGCGATGACGTCGTAGCCGGTGTCGCTCGGGTGGATGCCGTCGGACATGTACGGGTTGTCCTTCGCGCCGGTCTGGCCGAAGTAGGGCGGTACGTACGCACCGAGGTCGAAGAACCCGATCGAGACGCCCGGGTTCGCGGAACGGAACGTGTTCACGGCCTGCTGCTGCGCGGCCCGGTACTTCGCCCACTCCGTCGCCGAGGCCGCGCCCAGCTGGTACGGCATGACCACGAGCAACGCGGAGGCCGGACTCCGGTCGTGCACCAGGTCGAGGTAGTTGCGCGTCTGCTCCGTCAGGACCGCCGGGGTGACCTTGCCGTAGTCGTTCGTCCCCCACATCGACGTGATCAGGTCCGGGGAGAACCGACGGAGTGCGTCGGCCCAGCTGTCGTTGCCGTTGGCCGCCGACGACGCGAGCGCGAACCCCTCGGTCCGTGACTCCGACTGCGACGCTTCGAGGACGTGGAACCCACCGTCCTCGTCGCCGTCGAAGAGCTGCCACCCCTCGACGAAGGGTTCGCCGCTGCCCCAGGTGACCGTCACGGTGCGCGTCGCGGAGGCCCGGCGCGGGCTGGTCCAGGTCTGCTCACCACTGGACACGGCCGGCAGCGGGACCGTGGTGCCGTCGATGGTGATCGACACCGCGTCACGCGTGCTCGAGGTCGCGCGCCAGGCGAGCACGAGCGACGTGAAGCGCTGCGTGAACGAGAGCGACCGGACCCGGCTGCTGGTCAGGGCGACGGCACGCCGGCCGAGACCGGACCGCGTGCTCCGGTCCCCCGCGTACGTCGCGGAGCGCAGGTCGATCGCGGCACCGTCCGGCCCCGCGTACGAGACGTAGGTCGCCGTGGCCGGCGGCGTCTTGACGGTGGTGTACTGCGAGCGAGCGGGGACGTAGTCCAGCCCGCCGGGCGCCTGTCCCGCACCGTTGCGGAGTCGTGCCCGCACCCGTGCCGGGTAGCCCTTCTGCGGGTTCGCCGCGCCGAACGCCTCGGTGATCGAGTCACCCGCCGTGACGATGGTCGCGGTGCCGGCGGCGACCTTGCGGAAGAAGCCCGCCAGCGGATCGTTCGCCGCGTACGTCAGCCCCGACGGGATGAACGGCTTGGTGCCCGCCGCCGATGCCGGCGACGATGCCGCCCCGGTCAGTGCTGCTCCACCGAGCGTGACGGCGGCTCCCTGCAGCAGACCTCGGCGCGAGATCCCTCGGCCGCTCTTCGAACTGTGATCCGTCATGGTTCCCCCCAGGAACGTCGATGCGATGGTCACGGCACGGGCACGCTCCCTGCGCCCGACTCGACGTCGGCCGACAGCGGAGCCCCCCCGTCCCACGCCGAGCCTAGGCGAGTCCGTGCCTGAGCGACAGACCGGTCCACTCCCCCGCGCGTGGGGGTCGGACCACAGCGATCACCTGCCGACCGCCCCGGGCGTCGGCGTCCGTACTCGCGGACGGTGATGCCGACGATGGTCGCGGACCCGCCGGCGGACGTCGGTGGCCGACCGTCGGGACTTCCCTCACTGGGTGTGCACGATGCGGACGCGTGTGACGGTGAAGCCGCCTCGTTCGAACGCCGCTCGCATCGGGGTGTTGGCGGCGTCGGTGGTCCCGACGATCCGGGCTTGCCCGTCGTCGTGGTGGACGTGGGTCATCTCGGCGAGCAGGTCGTGGACGTACCCGTGTCCTCGGTGTTCGGGAAGCACGCCGAGGTAGCTGATGCTCGCGTCGTAGGCGGTCCTGGTGGGGATGACCAACCCCACCGTCGTGCCGTCCGGGAGATGCGCGGTCCGCCATGCCCCGCGCTCGCCAGGAAGGGATCGGTAGAAGTCGAGATCGTCGTCGGCGAGGGCATCGACGCCCTCGCGGGCGACCAGGTCGTTGGTGTGGTCGTCGAGGGAGCCGGATGCGACGGCGGCGATCAGCCCCCGGAAGGTCGTGTCCTCGGCGGGGACGAAGCGCAGACGGGTCGACCGTGGAGGCTGCGGATCCGACGGGGTGCGCGCGAAGCTGATCCGCTCGGTGGTGCGGGAGAACCCGCCCAGGTGGGCGGCTTCGTGCCGCCAGCGAGCAGCCGCGACCGCTGCCGGATCACTCCTCCAGTCCGGGGAGACGTCGACGTTGAACTCCAGGGGTGCGCCGTCGCCGAAGGCGTCCAGCCCGGCGCGGACCAGAGCAGCGCCGATCGCAACTGCCTCACTTCCGCGAGCGCTGGCGGTCAGGCAGTCCAGGGTCGCGGGGCGGTCTGCGCCGGACCGCCCCCACCAGAGCGCACGACCGACGGGCCGGCCTGCCTGCTCGGCGACCCAGGACCACTCCGGACGGTAGTTCCCGGTGGCGAGTTCAGCGGTCAGGCGATCCGCACCGATCCGGGCCACGGGGTCGTCGCTCGTCCAGTCGGTGAGCTCTGGGACGCCGTCGCGGCCCGCGCGTCGAACGTGGAGGGTTGCGGTGGCGTTCATCTGCTGCATCTCCCCGTCGTGTCCGTCGCCGAGTCGATCGACACGGCCGGGTCCTCGTCCGACGACCCTAGGCTGCGCGCAGCTCACTGCGCAGCACCGCGGAGACCAGGTGTTCGATCGCCAGCGCGAGCGCGCCGCTCGGTTCGTCCAGGCCGGTACGAGCGAGTCGACGCTGGACGTGCGCCGCACCGGAGTCGAGTGTCCACGGTTCCTCGATGAGGTAGCACGCGACCGCCGGTGGTGCTCGCGGCCGCCGGTGGCAGATCGGCCGTCACGACGGCCCGAGGACGAGTTCGGCGACTTCGACGACGGCGTCATCCGGCATGTCGGGGTAGTAGTTCTCCCGGAGCTGTCGCCCGAAGCGACGCATGTCGGTGCCCGGTGGCTGATGTGCTTGTTCTGCGGTGAGTGTGTCGAGCCGGTGCCGGTTGACGGCCGTGATCGTCCCGGCCAGTGGTCCAGCAGTGGGGTGGTCGTCGAAGACGAACGTCGCAGCGCCGACCTGCACCGACTCGTTCCACCGGACGGTGGTCACCTTCTCGCCGCTGACGACCGCTCGGTGGTGCTTCTGGTGGAAGTGCACGGTGCGCGGAGCTGTTTCGACCATGCACCCACCCTGCCCGACCGAGCCGACCGTCAGCGATCACAGTCGGCACACCGGCCGTGGACGGTGAGGGCCTCGGCCTGCGCGAAGAAGTCCGCGTCCTGGATCACCGCGAGGCGACGGAGCGGCACTTCCTCGATCCGTCCGCACTGGTCGCAGACGAACAGGTCGTCGCCGGGCAGAAGGTAGACGGCTTCGCCCGGAAGGACCACCTCACGGACCCGGCCGACCGCGACGAGGCGGTGCACCTCCCGGTAGACCGTGGACAGGCTGATCGGATCGCCTGCACCCCGCAGGGATCGGTACAACTCCTGCACGGTCGCGCGACGGACCTCCCGGAGTGCTGCGAGGACGCAGTCCGTGTGCCGGCGCTGTTCGCGGTGCACGACCGAGCCGTCGGTTGCCATGCCCTCATCCTCTCGCGAGAACGACGATCACTATCATTTGGGTTCGCAAAGGGGGTCCCTCGTACCCTACGGTTCCGATCGAGAACGGTTCTCACAACGATCGGGCCATGTGCCCTGGACAGGACGGATGCCGTGCGCATCAACAGATTCATCGCCTCCGGTGTCGTCGCGGCAGTGGCCGCAGCAGCCCTCACGGGGTGCTCCTCCGGCGGAGGCAACGGCAACGGGAACGGGAAGATCACCGTCGTCGGCGCCGAGAACGAGTACTCGGACGTCGCCGCGCAGATCGGCGGGAAGTACGTCAGCGCGTCGGCGGTCATGAGCGACCCGAACACCGATCCGCACACGTTCGAAGCCAGTGCGAGCGTGGCGAGGGAACTCTCCTCAGCGCAGTTGGTGATCCAGAACGGCGTCGGGTACGACGACTTCATGGCCAAGCTCGAGAAGGCATCGCCGAACTCCGACCGGAAGGTCATCACCGCGCAGACCCTGCTCGGCCTCCCCGACAGCACCAGGAACCCGCACCTCTGGTACGACCCGAAGACGATGCCCGCCGTGGCAGCGGAGATCGCCACCGACCTGGAGAAGCTCGACCCGGCGCACAAGACGACGTTCGCGCAGAACCTCACGACGTTCGACGACTCGTTGCACACGTGGACGTCCGCGCTGGCCTCGTTCAAGAGCGCACACGGCGGGACCCCCGTCGCCGTGACCGAACCGGTCGCGGACTACGCCCTCGAAGCCGCGGGCGTCGACATCAAGACGCCGTGGTCCCTGCAGGCAGCGATCATGAACGACACCGACCCGTCACCGCAGCAGTCGGCGGCGCAGGACTCGCTGTTCACGAGCAAGCAGGTGAAGGTCTTCCTCTACAACCAGCAGGTGACGGACTCGATCACGGCCCACTACCTGTCGCTGGCACACGCGAACGGCGTCCCGGTGGTCGGCGTGTACGAGACGATGCCGACCGGCTACACCTACCAGCGGTGGATGGAGGCTGAAATCACGGCGCTCGCGAAGGCCGTCACCGACGGCACCTCGACGGAGAAGCTGTGACCACCACCACCACCGGAGCAGCCGACGACGGTCGCATCGTCACCGTCCGCGACCTCCACGTCACCCTCGCCGGACGGACGGTCCTCGACGGCGTCGACCTCGACGTCGCGGCGGGTGACTTCGTCGGCCTCATCGGAGCGAACGGTGCCGGCAAGACCACGCTCCTCCGCACGCTCCTCGGCGTCGTCGCGATCACCAGCGGCACCGTCCGCCGACCGGAGCGGGCCGCGGACGTCCACGGCATCGGCTACCTCCCCCAGAAGACGGTGCTCGACCCGGATGCGCCGTTGCGGGCCCGGGACGTCGTCGCGCTCGGTCTCGACGGCGGTCGGCTCGGCCTCCCGCTCCGACGGCGACGGACACACGCCCTCGTCGACGAGACGCTGGAGTGTGTCGGCGCGACGGCGTTCGCCGATCGACGGATCGGTGAACTCTCCGGTGGCCAGCAGCAGCGGGTCCTCCTCGCACACGCGCTGATCAGCCGACCGTCGTTGCTGCTCCTCGACGAACCCCTGGCGAGCCTCGACCCCGCCAGCGCCGCCGACATCGTCGCGCTCCTGCACACGATCCGCCGTGACCACGGAGTCGGCATCGTCCTCACCGCGCACGACATCAACCTGCTCCTGCCGGTCCTCGACCGCGTGGTGTACCTCGCCGATGGTCGAGCCGTGACCGGTGTCCCGGCCGAGGTCATCCGCGAAGACGTGCTCTCCGCCCTCTACGGGCGCCCGATCCGCGTCATCGATGCCGACGGACGTCTCGTCGTCCTCGCCGACGACCGTCCCGTCACGGCCCCGGCGGGTGTCCGGCGATGAGCGCCTCCGTCGCCGTCGCCCTGTCGGGCTTCGTCAGCAGCCCGACGGTCCACTCCGCCCTCGTGGTGGGCGGCTTCGTCGCGGCGGTCACCGGTGTCGTCGGGGTCTTCACGGTGGTCCGCGGGCAGTCGTTCGCGGGACACGCGCTCGCGGACCTCGGGGCCGTCGGCGGAGCCGGTGCGTTCCTCGTCGGCATCAGCCAGCTGTGGGGCTTCGTCGGTGCGGGCGTCCTCGCCGCGTTGCTGATGGAGGCCATCGGTACGCACCGGCTGAAGGGGCGCGACGTCGCCACCGGGGTCGTCTTCGCGTTCGGACTCGGCCTGACCGCGCTGTTCCTCTACTGGGACACCACGATCGGCGGATCGAGCAACGCGGCCGTCTCGGTGCTGTTCGGCTCCCTGTTCGTCATCGACCCCTCGGTCGTGCCCCCGGTGGTGCTCCTGAGCGTGATCGCGCTGCTGCTCGTCGTCGCCGTCTACCGATGGCTGTTGCTCTCGTCCATCGACCGGGACCTGGCCGTCGCCCGCGGCGTCCCGGTCCGGCTCGCGGGCCTGGTGTTCCTCGTGGCACTCGCACTCGCCGTGGAGCTGTCGTCGCTGACCATCGGCGCGATCCTCTCGACCGCGCTGCTCATCGGCCCGGCCGCCACGGCCCTGCTGGTGACGCGTCGGTTCGGGGTCGCCGTGCTGCTGTCCGCCGGCATCGGCGTCATCGAGACGTGGGTCGGTTGCTTCATCGCGTACGAGAGCTACTACTGGGCGGGGAAGGACGGCAACTGGCCGGTCAGCTTCTGCGTGGTGGCACTCGTCCTCGTCGTCTACGTCGGCGCTCGCCTCGCCTCCTGGTCCGTCGCGCGGAGAACGGCGTCGCGACTACCGGCGGCGCAGGCCCTGCGGATCTCCGCCGAGGCCGGGAAGGTCGCCTGATGTTCTCCGACTTCATGCTGAACACGTGGATCGCCGCCACGATCGTCGGCGTCGTCGCAGGAGTCGTCGGGGTGTTCGTCGTCATCCGCGGCGACACCTTCCTGGCGCACGCGCTCCCCCACGGTGCCTTCGCCGGAGCCGCCGGTGCCGTCCTCGTCGGCATCGACTCGTTGCTCGGCATCGGGGTGTTCGCCGCCGTCGGCTCCCTGCTCGTCTCGGTCCTCGGACGCCGTGGGCGGGGGGACGTCGCCACTGCTCTGACGCTCGCGACGATGCTCGGTCTCGGAGCGTTCTTCCTCAGCCGCTCGAGTGAGTACTCCGCCGAGGTGTTCTCGTTGCTCTTCGGTCAGGTCCTCGGCGTCTCCACCGTGGAGATCGTGCCGATGCTCGTCCTCGGCATCGTCTGTCTCGCCGCCGTCGCCACGCTGTACCGGCCGCTGCTCCTCGCCTCCCTGCTGCCCGCGACCGCACCCGCTCGGGGTGTCCGGCCACACGCCATGACGGTGGTGTTCGGGCTGATCGTCGCCTGTGCCACGACGACGAGCGTCCCCGTCGTGGGGGCGCTGCTGATGTTCGCCCTGCTGGTCGGGCCGCCGGCGACTGCGCGGACCCTCGCACGACGACCGTCCACGGCGATCGCACTGTCGACCGCGTTCACGCTGATCGTGGTGTGGGCGTCGATCGCGCTCGCGTACGCGACGGACTGGCCGGTCGGCTTCTTCGTCACGGCGCTCAGCGCGCTGCTCTACCTGGGTGCACACGCCCCGCGGATCCGTCGGGCTGCGTCGCTGCGGATCGTCGCGGCGACCGCGCGCTGACCGGAGCAGATCGTGCCGAGCGCCGGGCGGATCCTCGCGTTCCGGGCTTGCCACGATCCTCCCGTCCACCGGTGCGGGACCCTGCGGCGGGGTCGCGGCACATGGACGACGAGCCCGGCGGGTGGCAAGCTGCACCCCGGAGGTGTGCCGATGATCACGGAGCACGAGTTCGAACAGATGCAGCGCGGCTTCGTCGGCGGCGGCGCGATCATCGCGCCCGTCATGAGTGTCGGTGCGCTCATCGCGGTCGTGCTCGGAGAGACGTGGGCAGTCTGGCCCCTCATCGCTCTCGCGGCGTGCGCGATCGTGTTCGTCACGATCTGGATCCGCCTCCGCCGGCGAGCGCTCAGCGCTCGTTCGGCGCGGTAGCCCACCGCCGTCAGATGGCGACTGGCCACTCGGGAGGCCCGGTCCGGCCTGGCGACGGAGGCCTGGCTCCCAGGAGAACGCGTCAGGTGCGGCGCTTGCGGGTGGCCAGGATCCCTACAGGACGACGAGGATCGTGCGGTACCGAGCGACGGGGAGACGCAGCAGTGTCGCTGAGCGATCCGGACGGACACTCCGTCACGCAAGCGTCGGAGGACCGATGAGAACACCCACCAGCCGGGTGGCTGCGGCCTTGGCACTGCTCGTCGCCGTCCCGTTCCTCCTCACGGGCTGCCAGCGACGGAGCGAAGAAGGAGGTCGTCGACGTCGTCGACCGAACGACGGAGACGCTGGGCGGGAAGTGGACGGTCCGACGAGGACCGGCACTCGGCAAGTGCCCGGCGTCCGCGGGGACGGGCGGCGTCACCTGGACCTACATCCTCGACCGTGACCAGGTCGGCGACCAGACGGCGGACCGGGCGGCTGTGCAGGAGCTCTGGGGCTCCTCCGGGATCACCGCCTCGGACTACGAGATCGGCGGGGCGGACCCACTGCGGGGTGTCGTCGGCCACGGTGGACCGACGTGGTCGGTCGAGTTCCTCACCCGCTCCGACGGCTACACCGTGCACGGGGTGTCCCGGTGCGCTGACGGGGACTACGAGGACATGCTGCGGCACGGCGAGGGCTGACTTCCGGCCTGCTCGCCGCCGCTGACGCTCGCGAGGAGCCTTCGTCACACCTCGGCGACGGCGCGCAGCGCGGACGCGATGTCGTTCAGGTCCGCGATGAGTCGGTCCCCCTCGTCGGCGTACGCCGGAGCCGATGCTCCAGCGTCACGCCCCCTGCTGCTCGGCCACGGAGCCGAGACCGGCACCGCGAGAGCGCGCAGGTCGTCGCGGGTCCATCGTCGCTCGAGCAGCCTGTGCGCCTCGTCGATCCGCTCCCGCAACTGCGCGGTGGAGGGATCATCCTGAGCAGTGAGGAACGCGACGAGCCGGTCGCCTCAGGCCACGTACTCCCGGAGCTGAGCACGTCGATCACGCACGTCGTACCGGCCACCGCGCAGGAGGTGTCGCCCCAGCCATCCCATGCCCCGATGATCGCACCGCGAGGCTCGGCTCGGTTTCTCCGTCGGTGTGCTCGGCGGAGGTTCCGATCCTCCGTCACCGCCCTCGCACAACCTGGTCACGGGCGGCGGCGTCACCAGCGGGCCGGACTTCGAGCTCACCGTTGCCGCTGAGGTGTACGACGATGCGACCGCGCGACGCGTGCAACTCGCTCTGGAGCACGACTCGCAACCGCCGTTTGATGCTCTCTTGGGCGGCCGATGGTCGATCCGCTACGGAGACTCGGTGATGCGGATCCGTCGCGCGCGCAGCAACAGCGCGATACCCACCGCGTCGAGCATGACGAGCAGAAGGATCGCAGCGTGAGCACTCAGCCACAGCGCCGCGTCGTGCGGGAGCAATTGGGACAGATCGAACGCCCGAATCGCTTCCGATCGTTCTGCGGCCCAGTCACTGGCTACCGAGTACAAGGCGAAGAAGGCCACGAACACCGCGTTGAAGACGACGGCGAGAACCCAGACCATCACAACGAGGGCACTCGGAGCATCTCGTCGGTCTGATGCGGAAGGACCTCTCGCACAAGCCAGACGCGCTCGCTTCCGATCGTCCACGAACGTGAGGGCGTCCCGCAGTCGTCGTCTACTCGGACTCCAGCGTGTCCTTCGGACCGCGTGCTGCAGTCGTGCTCGCCGGGACGGAACGGCCGACGCGGTGACGCATCAGACCGCCCCGCACCTGCTGCCACCTCGACGTCGCCGACGGAACGCTCAACGGGAATCGGACGTCCAGCCGTGGGTCCAACACGAGCCGCACCAGCACCTCGAAGAGGGCCTTCCCGGCGACCCAGTACGCAGCGATGACCAAGATCCCGACCCCGGGCGCACGGTGCACACTGATCAGCGCGATCACCGCGATGCTGACGAGCACACCGCAGCCGGTGTAGACGCGTTTCCATGCTCCGGTCAACGCATCACGTCGAGCTTGCTGCTCCTCGCGGTCCTGCAGCCCCTGGACCGCATCCCCGAAGTCGGCCCCCTCGACTTCATCGAAGAGCTCGCCGACGGACACGCTCAGCGCCGCGGCGATGAGCGACAGCGAGTCGAGACTGGCGTCCCTGCCGGACTCCAACCGCTGAACTGTCCGCACGGCCACTGTGCTCTCGGACGCGAGGCGTTCCTGCGTCCAGCCGCGCCGGCGACGCAGTTCGGGAATCCGTGATTCGTTCATGGGGTGAGCCTATGAAGCCGCAACCCGCGATCACCACGCCACGATCCCGCCAGTCACCCGCCAGTCACCCGCCAGTCAGCACAGCTTCCATCTTTCCGGAGGCCCTCGTCGAGGGGACTGGAGTCTGTCGGGGGAAGGGACGGCGCTCCGGACCTTCTCCTCGATCCGACTCCGACAGCGGGTCGGACAGCCGCTGTCCCAGGTGGGCGGTCCACTGCTCGGCACACTGACGGGACGACAGACGAACGTCTGCGAGCACAGGTTCGGGCCGCATGAACCGTCGTTCGCGAGCGCCGTGGACAGGAGGTCGACGGACGAGACCCGTTCGCGCCGCTCGGAGCACGAATCCGGCAAGCCTGTCGCGACTCGGGATCCCCGCCAGACGGACTGACGAGCCGATCGAGTGCTGTTGCTCCGTGGGCCCTGCCGGGATCGAACCGACGACATCCACGGTGTAAACGTGGCGCTCTACCAGCTGAGCTAAAGGCCCCTCGCACCGCTCGCGGCGCACCCCACATCCTACGGGTGCGCCGAGAGCGACGCCGGTCCCCTGACTACGCTCGTCCGCATGCGCCGCTCCCCCGCCGTCGTCGTCGCCGCCGTCCTCGTCGCCCTGCTCACCGGCTGCTCGACCCCCGGTGCCGACACGACGTCGGTCGCACCCCCGTGGCCGCGTCCGACCGACCTGGCGCACCGGGCCCAGGAGGCCGGGCTCGAGAACGTCTGGGGCGAACGCCTGGCCGAGCACGTCCACACCCACCTGACGATCACGGACGGCGACACACCGGTCGTCGTGCCGGGCAACGTCGGGCACTCGAAGTCGCAGCGGTTCGCCGCTCAGCTACACACGCACGACACGTCGGGCATCCTGCACGTCGAGTCCCCGACCCGCCGGACGTTCACGCTGGGGCAGTTCTTCGACGAGTGGGGTGTCTCCCTCGGCCCCGCACACGTCGGCGGGTTGCGTGGCGAGCTGACGGTGTGGGTGGACGGCAAGCGGTACTTCGGCAACCCGCGGTCCATCGAGCTGACGAACCTGCGGCAGATCGGACTCGACGTGACGACGATCGGCGAGGTCCCCCACCCGCCGGCAACGTTCGACTGGCCGCCCCAGTACCACTGACGCGCGGCGGCACCACCGACCCGGAGGGACCCTCTCAGACGTCCTTCGACGCCACCCACCCGAGGTCCAGGTCCCACTCGTCGACCGACCCGGGTCCGAGCTGCCACACGTACTCGTTCTTGAGCTTCCGACCGTCCTCACGGAACGGCCCCGTCCGGTACGGGTAGAAGGCCACGGTCGGCAGGGTGCCGTCCGGCGCGGTGCGGATCGCGTTCGAGAAGTCACGGTTCAGCCGCCGGAGTTCGGCGACGACGGCCGGGCGGGCGGGGTCCGCATCGAACGACTCGGCGGACGCGGCGAGCTGGAAGGCGATGTGCAACTGCCGGTCGCCGTGGTCGTCCTCGTAGCTGATCAGCCGGTGGTTCTCGACGGCTTCGAGCAGGACGGGATCGCCATAGACGACGTCCCGCACGGCATCGGGCGCGACGACGGCACCGTTGAAGTCGACCGACAGGTCCGAGCGGCCGTAGTGGAACAGCAGCGGCAGGTCGAGTTCCGCCTCTGCGAGCAGGTCCTCGTGCCCGGTCGCCCGCAGCACGGGCTTGAGGTCACGCATCCGCACCACGTGTCCGCGGTCGTGGATGTTGTACCGGATGCGGGGGCTGATGTTCTCGGAGCGGGTGATCGTGACGACGAGCTCGCCGCGGTCGTTCGTCTCGATGAGGTACCCGAACGGGTTGAACTGGAAGACCATCGGCAGGACGCCGTACTCGGACTGCTTCGTCAGCGCGCTCGACAGTGCCGGGTCGGCCGCGATCGCCTTCCGCACCGCCACCGAGAAACCGGTCTCGATCCCCAGGTTGATCTCGAGGTCGCTCGCCCCGTAGGAGCCGAGGACGGTGTGCGCGTACTGCTCGATGTGGGCGCGCATGTTCTCGCTGATGCCCTCGCCGCCGAACGCCGCGACGATCGTGTACTCACGCCAGTCGATCCGGTCGTCCTCGAACAGCGCCTTGAGGAACGGCGGGTAGCTGAGGATGACGTACGTGAACCCGGTGCCGAACTCCTGCATCGTCTGCACGATCTTGTCGCGGTCCGGCCCGATCGACTTGATCATCGTGGACTCGGTGAGCGACGCCGTGACGTTCATACCGGTCGCCCACGCG
Organism: Curtobacterium sp. APC 4022; assembly: GCF_030407555.1. Classification (NCBI taxonomy): domain Bacteria; kingdom Bacillati; phylum Actinomycetota; class Actinomycetes; order Micrococcales; family Microbacteriaceae; genus Curtobacterium; species Curtobacterium sp. APC 4022. The sequence goes on along the minus strand of NZ_JASDDD010000011.1, from coordinate 12,229 downwards.
CCGAGCGAGAACGCGTTGAGCACGAACGGCTGCTTCGCCAGTTCCTTCGAGGTGCGGGCGAACCCGAGCTGCAGCAGCTGCCGGGTCGCCTGACGCTCGTCCGGGCCGCGCACCCAGCTCGTCGGCACGCCGGAGGACCCGGACGACTCGTCCACGACGACACCGCGTCGCGGCAGCCGTCCGTCGAGACACCGCTCCGGGATCGTCCACCGCTTGACGTAGGACTCCTTGTCCATCTCCGGCAGCGCCGAGAACGCCGAGGCGATCCCGCTGCGCGTGTCCAGCCGGGAGGAACGCCCCGCGCCCGCCAGGAACGCCCGGTACGCGGGCACCCGCTTCGCCGCGAGCTCCGCCGTCCGCCACGCACGCCACCGCCCGAGGGTCCACCGGAGCGGCTCGATGCCCGGCGCGAGCAGGAACTTGTGCGTCCCGACCCGCGGCATGAACAGTCCGACGACCGCCTCGACGACCCACACCACCGTGAACACCGCCGCGCGCTTCACGAGGCACCGCCGTCCGCAGTCGCGGTGAGCGTCATCGCCGACGCCGGTCGTCGGTGCGCCAGGGGCGGCGGCGCACTCCGGCCGAACCGGAACAGCATCCACGCCATGCGCCCGTCGGACTCGTCGACGCCGGCACGCTCGACGAACGCCGCGTGCGACCGCGGGTTCGTGATGACCGTCCCGAACGGGTGCAGGGCGATCCCCCGCGCGTCGAGGTCCAACCAGATCCGCATGAACGTCCGACCCGCCTCGACGTACTCCGCCGGCGACCCGAACGGCCCCTCGAGCCACCCGAGCTGTCGGACGCCCCGCATCGTCGACAGGTAGACCTTCTTGAAGGTGGCACCGATGCCGGGTGCTTCCCACAGCCCACGGTGCTCCATCGCGAACTTCAGCACCGGCCCCGGCATGAGCATCGTCTCGGCGGACAGCCCGTCGCCGGTGTCCGCCGCATGGCGCTTCGAGAACCGCAGCCAGTGCAGGATCTCGGTGTGCACCGCGTCGTTCCGCAGGTCGTCGAACAGCGTCGCCTGGTTGACCCGCACGATCTCGTCCACCGTGGCCCGGTCCGCCGTCGTCCGGAACCGGTGTCCGGCCTGCGCCGCGATCGACTCCGAGGCCCGGATCGCGTCGTCGTCGACAAGGGTGGCGTCGTAGGGCCTGCGCGAGGTGCGCCGCGCGAGGAAGCCGTGCAGGGCCTCCCGGTCGGCAGCCGTCGCCGGGCGCGGCGTGAGCGTCACGCTGCCGAGCCGGTGCAGGTGGTCCGCCGGGTCGCGGTCGAGCCGGCCGAAGTCCATCTCGGCATGGTCGAGCGACTCGGTCACCGCGAAGCCGTGCGCCCGGGCCACCAGGTCGAGCCCGGCGAGGAACACGCCGCAGCAGACGTGCCCGAACGGGATCCCGAAGGACTCCGCCGGCAGCCCGCGCCGCAGGTCGTAGAAGACGGTCGCGGTCCGGTCGTCCTCCACCCGCACCACGATGGGCTGCGAGTTGTGCGGTGACGGGTAGTGCCGTGCATCCTCGATGATGCCGGTCCAGGGTGTGGCCATCGGTTCCCCCTCGGTGGTCGTTGCCGCGAGCATACGCACCACCCGTCCACGCCCATGCCCGTGCTGGCATGCCTGTGGACGACGCAGCACCGTCTGGGATGCTGTGGAGGAAGGGCAGCGTGCCAGGACGCAGCCCAGGCGAGAGCGCCATGGGCCCAGGCGAGAGCACCATGGACCCAGCCGAGAGCACCATGGACACAGGGGAACGGGGACTTCGATGACGGAACCGTCAGCACCACAGCAGGGCACCGCACGACGGCGAGCGCCCCGGCGCCGACGCCGCTCCCGTCGCGACGCTGTCCTCGTCGGTGTCGACGATCAACACGCCGACCGCGACCGCCGTCTGGGGCCGATCGGCCGGCGCGGACGGCGGCATGCTCCTCGTCTCGACGCCGTCCCGGAACCGGACACCGGGCGACGGCGGGGTCGCCGAGGCCCCGAGTTCGACGTTCGCCTGGGCCCGTGCCGCCGACTTCACGCTCGCGGGCATCGACCGGGAGGTCCGGATCGACAACGCGACCTCCACCATCGCCATCGTGCACCGCGACGGCACCGTCGAGACGAGCGAGACCGCCCGGCTCGGCACGCCCGACGACCCGACACCGGCGGACACGAAGACGTACATGGAGGCGAACTACGTCGACCCGCAGGTCGGGTACACGCAGGGGCACCCGATCTCGCTGACCGGTGCGCACTCGTCGAAGCTCTCCGGGTACGGCGGCAACGCGGCCCTCACGGCGCTGCACTTCTACCCGGACCTGACCGGTTCCTCGCACGGCTGCGTCCGGATCACGGCCGCGATGACCGATGCGCTCGCGAAGCTGCCGATCGGGACGCCGATCGAGTTCAGCTGAGCAGTTCGCGGACCACCGCGTCGGGGCGTTCCACGTGTGCGAAGTGCCCGCAATCCTCCAGGAGGACCGTGCGGACCTCCGGCAGGACACCACGGAGACGCGCCAGGTCGTCGACCCGCGCGAACACGTCCTGCCGGCCCGCGACCGCCACGACCGAGCACCGCACCTCGGCCCAGCGCCGAGTGTCGTAGCGCGCGGCCGAGCGGGCCGCGCCGAGGAAGCCGGCCGGACGGAACTCGTCGACGAACGCCTGCAGCACGCTCGGGGGCAGCTGTCGAACGGCGGCGAACACCGGTCCGGCCAGCAGCGGCAGCAGTCCGATCCGGGCGAGTCCGCGCAGGAGGCCCCGGGCGGCTCCACGGGTCACGGCCAGCCCGGCACGCAGGAGCGTGAACGCCGGCAGCGTGCGCAGGGCCCGGACCGGGTGGCGTGCGGCCGCCGCGGTGGCGAAGGTGGTGCCGGAGACGAGGCCGAGGGTCCGCACCCGGTCCGGCCGGGTGACCGCGAGGTGGAGGCCGACGAAGGCCCCCATCGAGTGGCCGACCACGTCGACCCGGTCGAGACCGAGGGCGTCGAGGACGTCGACCAGGACCTGCGAAGACTCGTCGACGTCGAGCGGCACGGCCGGTGCCCGCGAGGAGCCCCAGCCGGGCAGGTCGACGAGCACCAGGCCCCGCCCGTCGACGCCGTCCGCTGCGGTCAGGAGCGGTGTCCACGTGGTCCACGATCCCGCGACACCGTGCAGGAACAGCAGCGGGCGGGGTCCGGGCCGGTGCTGGACGACCGTCGGGCCGGCACTCGTCGTCACGGTCGTCGTGGTGAGGGCCCACCGTGTCGGGTCGGCGACGACGGGGTACGGCGCGTACCGGTCCGTCTGGCCGGTCCCGACCTGCGGGGCCGCACCGGTGTCGGTGACGCGCACCGTGCCTCCAGTCCGACGTCTCGTGACGTCACCCGGAGTTCGGAACCGACACCGTCGTGGAGGGGTCGAGGCTGAGGCGACGGGGGCGGCTCAGGCGACGGGGACCGGTGCGGCGCAGGCCGCGAGCCGGTCGAGGGCAGCCCGGTACTCCGTCACGTCGCGCGCGACACCCGGCTCGGTGATGATCGAGGCCTTGATGCGACCGTTCACGTCGATGACGAAGGTCGCGCGGGTGGCGAAGCCCTTCTTCTCGAGGAAGACGCCGTACTCCTTCGAGACGGCGCCGTGCGGCCAGAAGTCCGCCAGCAGCTCGAAGTCGTAGCCGTTGACCTGCGCGAAGGAGCGGAGCGTCGCCTTCGAGTCGACCGAGATGCCGATCAGCTCGATGCGCTGGTCCTGGAACATCGCGATGTTGTCCTGCAGGGTGCAGAGCTCGTCCGTGCAGGTGGACGAGAACGCGAGGGGGAAGAAGACGAGGGCGACCGGGCGGTGTCCGCGGTGGTCGCTGAGTCGGACGTGCTCACCGAACTGGTTCGGGAGCTCGAAGTCCGGCGCGAGTGAGCCGATCTCCAGAGCCATCGTTGGGGTGCTTCTCTCCCAGGGCGTTGGGTGTGCCCTACGGTTCCACACGTCCACCGGTCGCGGACGCACGGTCGGCCATGCTACGCCGACGCCGTCCGAACGCAAGTGGCGTCCGGTGCGCGTCGCCGTCAGCAGGAGCGTCGGTGCGGGGGCCTAGAGTGGACGCGGCCCGTCCCCGGTCGTGATCCGACCACCGACGGCCCGACATGTCCACCACCACGAGAACGAACGAGGTCAACGGTGACGGTGAACGACCAGGACCCGCGCAGCACCGCAGGAACGGACCAGGACCCGGAGGAGACCGCCGAATGGCGTGAGTCCCTCGACGGCCTCGTCGCTACCCACGGACACCAGCGGGCTCGCGAGATCATGCAGAGCCTGCTGAAGCGCTCGAACGAGCTGCACCTCGGTGTGCCGATGGTCCCGACGACCGACTACGTCAACACGATCGCGCCGGAGGACGAGCCCGAGTTCCCCGGCGACGAAGAGCTCGAGCGTCGCTACCGACGGTGGATCCGCTGGAACGCGGCCATCACGGTGCACCGCGCCCAGCGTCCCGGCATCTCGGTGGGTGGCCACATCTCGACCTACGCGTCGAGTGCCGCCATGTACGAGGTCGGCTACAACCACTTCTTCCGCGCGCAGGACCACGCGTCCGGCGGCGACCAGGTCTTCTTCCAGGGCCACGCCTCGCCCGGCATGTACGCCCGCGCCTACATGGAAGGCCGCCTGAGCGAGGACCAGCTCGACGGCTTCCGCCAGGAGAAGTCCCACGCCGGAGGCGGTCTGTCGTCGTACCCGCACCCGCGTCTCATGCCGCACTTCTGGCAGTTCCCGACCGTGTCGATGGGCATCGGCCCGATCAACGCGATCTACCAGGCGCAGCAGGCCAAGTACCTGTCCAACCGCGGCATCAAGGACGCCATGGACCAGCAGGTCTGGGCCTTCCTCGGTGACGGCGAGATGGACGAGGTCGAGTCCCGCGGCCAGCTCCAGGTCGCCGCGAACGACGGTCTCGACAACCTGAACTTCGTGATCAACTGCAACCTCCAGCGCCTCGACGGACCCGTCCGCGGCAACGGCAAGATCATCCAGGAGCTCGAGGCGTTCTTCCGCGGTGCGGGCTGGAACGTCATCAAGGTCGTCTGGGGCCGCGAGTGGGACGACCTGCTCGCCCGTGACACCGACGGCGCGCTGCTCAACCTGATGAACGCGACGCCGGACGGCGACTACCAGACGTACAAGGCCGAGAACGGTGCCTACGTCCGTGAGAACTTCTTCGGGCGCGACCCGAAGGCGCTCGAGCTGGTCAAGGACTACTCGGACGACCAGATCTGGAACCTCAAGCGCGGTGGCCACGACTACCGCAAGGTCTACGCGGCGTTCAAGGCCGCCAGCGAGCACAAGGGCCAGCCGACGGTCATCCTGGCGAAGACGGTCAAGGGCTACGGCCTGGGCCCGAGCTTCGAGGGCCGCAACGCGACCCACCAGATGAAGAAGCTGACGCTCGACAACCTCAAGCAGTTCCGCGACGAGATGCGCATCCCGATCACGGACGCGCAGCTCGAGGAGAACCCCTACACGCCGCCCTACTACCACCCGGGCAACGACGACGAGGCGATCCAGTACATGCACGAGCGTCGCCGTGAACTCGGTGGCTACGTGCCGGAGCGTCGCACGAAGTACACGCAGGTCAACCTGCCGGACGAGTCGAAGTACCAGGTCGTGAAGAAGGGCTCCGGCAAGCAGGAGGTCGCCACGACGATGGCGTTCGCCCGACTGCTGAAGGACCTGCTCCGCTCGCCGGACTTCGGCAACCGCGTGGTCCCGATCATCCCGGACGAAGCGCGCACGTTCGGCATGGACGCGTACTTCCCGACCGCCAAGATCTACAACCCGAACGGCCAGCACTACACCTCGGTCGACCGCGAACTCCTCCTGGCGTACAAGGAGAGCCCGCAGGGCCAGATCATCCACGTCGGCATCAACGAGGCCGGCGCGATGGCGGCCTTCACCGCCGTCGGCACGTCGTACTCGACCCAGGGCGAGCCGCTGATCCCGGTCTACGTCTTCTACTCGATGTTCGGCTTCCAGCGCACCGGTGACGCGATCTGGGCCGCGGGCGACCAGATGACCCGTGGCTTCATGATCGGCGCCACCGCGGGCCGCACCACCCTGACCGGTGAAGGCCTGCAGCACGCCGACGGCCACTCGCCGCTCCTCGCCGCGTCGAACCCGGCGGTCGTGTCGTACGACCCCGCGTACGGGTACGAGATCGGACACATCGTCCGGACCGGCCTCGACCGCATGTACGGCACGAACGAGGACGGCACGCCGTCGCACGACGACCCGAACGTCATGTACTACCTGACGGTCTACAACGAGCCGCTCGTGCAGCCGGCCGAGCCCGAGGGCGTCGACGTCGAGGGCATCGTCAAGGGCATGTACCTGCTCAAGGCCAGCGAGCACGACGGCCCGAAGGCCCAGCTGCTCGCCTCCGGTGTCGCCGTGCCGTGGATCCTCGAGGCGCAGCAGCTCCTCGCCGAGGACTGGGGCGTGTCGGCCGACGTCTGGAGCGTCACCAGCTGGGGCGAGCTCTACCGTGACGGTGTGGACGCCGAGCAGCACGCGTTCCTCAACCCGAACGAGCAGCCCCGCACCCCGTACGTCACCGAGCGCCTGCTCGGGACCGAGGGCCCGGTCGTGGCGGTCAGCGACTTCATGCACGCCGTGCAGGAGCAGATCCGCCCGTTCGTCCCGACCGACTACGCCACGCTCGGCGCCGACGGCTTCGGCTTCTCGGACACCCGTCCGGCAGCACGCCGCTTCTTCCACATCGACGGCCCCTCGGTCGTCGTGCGGATGCTGCAGCAGCTGGTCCGCCAGGGCAAGCTCGACGCCTCCGTCCTGCAGCAGGCGATCGACAAGTACCGTCTGCACGACGTGACCGCCGGCACGACCGGCAGCGCGGGCGGCGAGAGCTGACCCGTTGGTGACGACACCACGCACCGACACCGCCGGAGCGCGGGAGGACGACCGGGCACGGGCGCTCTCCTGGCTCCGGCAGGTGTCGGGCGAGCTCTCGACCGCGACGATCAAGCGACTCGAGGACACGCTCCCCTGGTACAGCGAGATGCCGCCGGGCCGACGCTCGGCGGTCGGCATGGTGGCGCAGGCCGGCATCACGTCGTTCATCTCGTGGCTCGAGGGCAGTGCGTCGACCCCGTGGATCGCCGCGGCCGACGTGTTCGGTTCGGCGCCGCGGGAACTCCTGCGCTCGGTGAGCCTGCAGCAGACCCTGCAGCTCATCCGCGTCGTGGTGACCGTCGTCGAGGAACGTGCCGCCGACGACGAGATGCTGCAGGAGGCGATCCTCAAGTACTCGCGCGACATCGCGTTCGCCGCCGCCGACGTCTACGCCCGCGCGGCCGAGGCCCGGGGGCTCTGGGACGCCCGTCTCGAAGCCCTGGTGGTCGACTCGATCCTGTCGGGCGAGTACGACGACGAACTGCCGTCGCGCATCGCCGCCCTCGGCTGGCACGGACACGGTGAGGTCGCCGTGCTCGTCGGCACCGCACCGCGGCAGCTCGAGGTCGACCAGGTCCGCCGGACGGCCCGGCACCAGGACGCGGACGTGCTCATCGGCGTGCAGGGCTCCCGACTCGTCGTCGTCATCGGCCGGGCCACCCCGCGGGACGACGTCCCCGAGGGTGAAGAGCCGGTGTCGTTCATGTCCATCGCGCAGGAGCTCGAACCGCTGTTCGGTGAGGGCCACCTGGTGCTCGGCAACGAGGTCCCCGGCGTGGTCGACGCCTCGACCAGCGCCAAGGCCGCCCTCGCCGGCTTCGCGGTCGCACGAGCCTGGCGCGGGGCACCCCGGCCGGCCCTCGCAGACGACCTGCTGCCCGAGCGCGCACTGGCCGGCGACCCGCTCGCCCGGTCGGCATTGGTGCAGCGGATCTACATCCCGCTGAAGGACCAGTCGACCGAGCTCCTGCAGACGCTCTGGTGCTACCTGGACACCGGGCGCTCCCTCGAAGCGACCGCGCGAGAGCTCTTCGTGCACCCGAACACGGTGCGCTACCGGTTGCGCCGTGTCGCCGACATCATCGGCTGGGACGCGACTCACGCCCGCGACGCACTGATCGTGCAGTCGGCGCTCATCCTCGGCGCGATGTCCGAATCGGCGTCCACGCGTCGTCGCCCGACCCGGCGGTAGGGGTTCCTACAACGGACCGGCGGAATCCGTGTGGGGAGTCCACACGGGTCCTGCGGGGACAGGCAGACAGGATTGACCGGTGATCGTCGTCGTCGCGCCCGGACAGGGCTCCCAGACCCCCGGCTTCCTCGCCCCCTGGCTCGAGGACTCCGCCGTCCGTGACCGAGTCGGGCAGTGGTCCGAGGCGATCGGCGTCGACCTGGCCGAACACGGCACGAACTCCGACGCGGACACCATCAAGGACACCGCCCTGGCGCAGCCGCTCATCGTGGCCGCCGGACTCGTGACCGCCGACGCCCTGCTCGCCGACGGTCGACGTGACCTGGTCGGCGGCGTCGCCGGACACTCCGTCGGTGAGTTCACCGCCGCTGCCGTCGCCGGTGTCCTCACGCCGACCGACGCGGTGTCCCTGGTCGCCGAGCGCGGCCGGGCGATGGCGGCCGCCGCTGCCCTCGAGCCGACGTCGATGGCGGCCGTCCTCGGTGGCGACGCCGACGAGCTCGCCGCTGCCCTCGAGTCGCTCGGGCTCACCGCCGCGAACCACAACGGCGGTGGCCAGACCGTCGTCGCCGGGCCCGCCGACGCGATCGCCCGCCTCGCCGCCGAGCCGCCCGCGAAGGCCCGGGTCATCCCGCTCGCGGTCGCCGGAGCCTTCCACACCCGCTTCATGGCCCCCGCCGTCGACCGGGTCGCCCCCGTCGCCGCAGCCGCCACCGTGCAGGACCCCACCCTGCCGCTCTGGACCAACGCCGACGGCTCCCGGGTCGAGGACGGCCGGCACTTCGTCGACCTCATGGTCCGTCAGATCGCCAGCCCGGTGCACTGGGACGCCGTGATGTCCTCGTTCCAGCAGGCCGGCGTCACCGGGATCATCGAGCTCGCTCCGGCCGGGGCGCTCGTCGGTCTCGCCAAGCGTGGGCTCCGCGGGACCCCGACCGCCGCGATCAAGACCCCCGAGGACCTGCCCGCCGCGGTCGAGCTGCTCCAGAGCGCCGCCGCCGACACCACCGAGGGCACCCGATGACCGACACGAGCAGCACCGCCGACACGAGCAGCACCGCCGACGCCAGCAGCACCAGCGACACCAGCGGTGCGACCGCCACCGGCGGGGCCGACGCGGCCACGGGCCTCCAGTCCGGCACCCGACCGGTCCTGTCCCAGCGACGCGGCCACGAGTTCACCCGCATCCTGGCCTTCGGCGCCGCACGCGGCGAGAACGCGGTCCCGAACGAGGACCTGATCGGCCCGATCGACTCGTCCGACGAGTGGATCCGCCAGCGCACCGGCATCGTGACCCGCATGCGTGCCGGCCGCGACGTCGAGGCGGTGGACCTCGCCGAGACGGCTGCGCGCGAAGCGATCGAGAAGGCCGGTCTGACGCCCGACCAGATCGGTGTCGTGCTCGTCGCGACCGTCACGCACTCGGTCGCCACGCCGTCGTTGGCCTCGCTGCTCGCCGAGCGCCTCGGCGCCACCCCGGCGGCCGCGTACGACATCAGCGCAGCGTGTGCCGGCTACGCGTACGGCATCGCCCAGGCCGACTCGTTCGTCAAGTCCGGCATCGCCGACCACGTGCTGGTCATCGGTGCCGAGAAGCTCAGCGACGTCGTCGACCCGACCGACCGCTCGATTTCGTTCCTCCTCGGCGACGGCGCCGGTGCCGCGGTCGTCGGTCCGAGCGACACCGCCGGCATCGGCCCGAGCATCTGGGGCTCCGACGGCTCGAAGTGGGACGCGATCGGCATGACCGCGACCTACAACGAGTGGGAGGCCGGCGCACCGCGCCCGACCATGCGCCAGGCCGGTCAGACGGTCTTCCGCTGGGCCGTGTGGGAGATGGTGAAGGTCGCTCGTCAGGCACTCGAGGCGGCCGGCGTCCGCGCCGACCAGCTCGCCGCGTTCGTGCCACACCAGGCGAACATCCGGATCATCGACGAGTTCGCGAAGCAGCTCGGCATCCCGGACACGGTGGCCATCGCCCGCGACATCACCACCACCGGCAACACCTCCGCCGCGAGCATCCCGCTCGCCACGCACCGCCTGCTCTCCGAGCACCCGGAACTGTCGGGCGGACTCGCCCTGCAGATCGGGTTCGGCGCCGGACTCGTGTTCGGCGCGCAGGTGGTCGTCCTCCCCTAGTCCCACGCGCCTCCGGGCGCGGGCACTGCCCGTGCCCTAGGCTGTCCCACGGTCAAACGACACCCCCCTCAAGGAGAACACTCATGGCCCTGTCCAACGAAGAAGTCCTCGCCGGCCTGGCCGAGCTGATCAACGACGAGACCGGTATCGCTACCGACACCGTCGCCGCAGACAAGTCGTTCACCGACGACCTCGACATCGACTCCATCTCGATGATGACCATCGTCGTGAACGCCGAAGAGAAGTTCGACGTCAAGATCCCCGACGAAGAGGTCAAGAACCTCAAGACCGTCGGCGACGCCGTCGACTTCATCGTCAAGGCCCAGGCCTGAAACGAGCTTCCTGAGCGCCGCGGGCCGCTGACCCTCGAGTCATGGCCCGCGGCGCTCGTCTTGTCCCTCGCAGAAAGAACCGTCGTTCATGACCAAGAGAACCGTCGTCGTCACCGGGATCGGTGCGATCAGTCCCCTCGCTGCGACCGCCAAGGAATCCTGGGCGGCTCTGCTCGCCGGTGAGTCCGGCATCAGCCGCATCGAAGACCCCCGCTACGCCGAGCTCGAGCTCCCCGTCGAGTTCGCCGGCCAGGCGCGTCGCTTCGTCACCGACCAGCTCACCCGTCCCGAGTCGAAGCGGCTCGACCCGTCCTCGCAGCTGTCGCTCATCGCGGCGCGCGAAGCCTGGGCCGACGCCGGCATCGACGCGGAGTCCGTCGTCCCCGAACGGCTCATCGTCGACTGGGCGACCGGCATCGGTGGCGTGAACACGCTCCTCGACGCGTGGGACACCCTCCGCGAGAAGGGCCCGCGTCGCGTCATGCCGATGACGGTCCCGATGCTCATGGCGAACGGCCCCGCCGCCGCCATCGAGATGGAGTTCGGCGCCCGTGGTGGCGCCCGCACCTACCTCTCGGCCTGCGCCTCCTCGACGGAGTCCCTGGCCGAGGCCTACCGCCACGTCGCCTTCGGTGACGCCGACATCGTCATCGCCGGTGGTGCCGAGGCAGCGCTGCACCCGCTGCCCCTCGCCTCGTTCGCCGCGATGCAGGCGCTGTCCCGTCGCAACGACTCCCCCGAGACCGCGTCGCGTCCGTACGACGTGACCCGTGACGGCTTCGTGCTCGCCGACGGTGCCGCCGCGCTGATCCTCGAGACCAAGGAACACGCCGAGGCCCGCGGTGCGCACATCTACGCCGAGGTCGCCGGCTCCGGCATCACCTCGGACGCGTTCCACATCACCGCGCCGGACCCCGAGGGCTCCGCGGCCGCCCGTGCCGTCCTGATGGCACTCGAGCACGCCGACGCCAGCCGTGAGGACGTCGCGCACGTCAACGCGCACGCGACCTCCACTCCGGTGGGCGACGTCGCCGAGTACCACGCCATGCGTCGGGTCTTCGGCGAGCACCTCGACTCCGTCGTCGTCTCCGCCACGAAGGCCTCGACCGGGCACCTGCTCGGTGGTGCCGGTGCGATCGAGGCCGTCTTCACCGTCCTGGCGCTCGAGAACCGCGTCGCGCCGCCGACGATCAACCTCACCGAGCAGGACCCGGAGATCGTGATGGACGTCGCCACCGCGCCGCGCGACCTGCCGCAGGGTGACCTGCTCGCGGTGAGCAACTCGTTCGGCTTCGGTGGGCACAACGCCGTGGTGGCGTTCCGTTCCGTCTGATCCACCTGCCGGTCAGGAGGCCCGTCCCGCGTCGCGGGGCGGGCCTCCTGTCCGTCCGGGGGCGTTTGCGCGGTCGGTCGGGCCCCTGCCGAGCGGTCACGACACCCCGCTCACCTCCCGCCGACCGGTCACGAACCGTCGCTCTGGAGGCCCGCAACCGACAGGACGTGACCGCTCGGCGACACGGGACGGGCGCGCCCACCCGGCACGCGCCGACGAGCGGGAGGCTCCGCCAGCCGGGCTCAGCCGTCGACTGGTCACGACAACCCGCTCACCTCCCGCCGACCGGTCACGAA